>NZ_RZSF01000270.1:0-9422 GCF_004023325.1 Mesorhizobium sp. M1A.F.Ca.ET.072.01.1.1
GGTCCGGCCTTCGACATGGACGCCAGCGAGAAGCGTGATGGGCGCATCGTCAACCGCCGCAGGCAGTTCGGCACGATGCTTCTGTCGAAGCTGCCGATCGTCTGGTCGCGGCTGCATGCGCTGCCGCTGCGCCGCACGCTCAAGCCCCTCAACACGCGCACCGCCGCACTGGAGTGCATGATCCGGACGCCGGCGGGATCCGTGCGGGTCTTCTCGCTGCATCTTGCCCATATCGCGGCCGAAGAGCGGCTGGAGCAGATCGACTATCTGCTCGCCGAACAGCGCCGCTCGCCGTCCGATGGCGGTCCCTGGAGCGGCGCCGATGACGAGCCGCAGCGCAACTGGGCGAATGGCGAGCCGGAGCCGGAAAACCCGCTGGCGGCGATCTGGCTCGGCGATTTCAACATGGAGCCGGGAAGTGCGGAATACCGGCGCATCGTCGGCAGCACGCCCTATCATCGCGGCGCCGTCTATATCGACGGGTTCGTCGATGCCGCAGCCGTCGCCGCCAAGCCGGTGGTGGACTTCCACACGCATGAAAAGATCATCGAGGGCAGGCTGGCGAAACGCCGGCTCGATCATTGCTTCGTTGGCGGCATGCTGGCCGGGCGGGTGCGTTCCGTGAGCGCCGATATCGGCGAAGTGGCCTCCGACCATTTCCCGCTCAGGGTCGATATCGATCTGGAAACGCCAGGCATCGCCGCTGGGCTTGCAGGCGGGTGAGGCGGGCATGACGCTTTTCGTCTTCCTCGCGGTGCTGTCGGCGGCCGCCATGCACGCGATCTGGAACGCGCTGGTCAAGGTGCACCTCGACCGCTTCCTGTCGATCACCTTGATGACGCTCGGCATGGGGGCTGCGGCGCTGCTGGCGCTGCCTTTCGTTGAAGTGCCGAAAGCCGAGGTCTGGCCATTCATCCTCGCCTCGGTCTTCTTCCATATGGGCTACCGGACGTTTCTGATCGGCGCTTACAAGGCAGGCGATTTCGCTCAGACCTATCCGCTGGCGCGCGGTACCGCACCGCTGCTCTCCGCGCTCGGCGGCATCGTTCTGCTCGGAGAGGTACCGGCGCCACTCTCCATCTTCGGCATCGTGCTTCTGTCGGCAGGTACGCTGATCATGTCGTTTCGCGGCGGCGTGCATCTTGAACGGTTCAATCTGCGCGCCGTCAGCTTCGCGCTCGGCACATCGATCTTCATTGCCAGCTACACGCTGTCGGACGGCAGCGGCGCGCGGCTGGCGGCAACCGCGCAAAGCTATGCGGCCTGGCTGTTCGTCTGCGATGCCCTCTGGGCGCTGGTGCTGTGCATCGCCTTTCGCGGGCCACAGTCGCTGCCCCTGCTGGCGCGGGACTGGAAAGCGGGCCTCTTCACCGGCGTGCTCAGCGGCGCCGCCTACTGGATCGTGATGTGGGCGATGACCAAGGCGCCGATCGCCTCGGTTGCGTCGCTGCGCGAGACCTCGATCTTATTCGCCATGCTGATCTCGGTGCTGGCGCTGGGCGAGAAGATGACGGCATGGCGCGCCGCCGCGGCGCTGGGCATCGTCGCGGGCGTGGTCGCGCTCAGACTGGGCTGACTTCCCGGTCGATCACGGTCATGACCTCGCCACGCTTCTCGGGGCTGAAGCGGATGACGACGATGATGCAGACGGCGACCACGCCGGCAAACAATGCCAGCGCATAGCCATAGCTGCCTCCCGGCGCTTCGGCGATGCCGGCCTGATACGGGCCGCCATAGGAGGCCGCCAGATTGCCGGCCTGGTAGATGAAGCCAGGCAAGGTCGCCCGCACGGAGCCCGGCGATAGCTCGTTGAGATGCACCGGAATGACGCCCCAGGCGCCTTGCACCGCCACCTGCATGATGAAGGCGCCGAGCGCCAGCATGAACGGCGTCGTCGTATAGGCCCAGAGCGGAATAGCCGGCAGAGCAATGACGCAGGCGAGCGTGATGGCGTTTACACGGCCGATTTTTTCCGACAGCGCGCCGAACGCCAGGCCGCCGACAATGGCGCCGATATTGGCGACGATGGTGATCCAGCTCACCGTGTGCGGATCGAAGCCGTGCTGCTTCTTCAGGAAGGTCGGGTAGAGGTCCTGCGTGCCATGGCTGAAGAAGTTGAAGAACATCATCAGCACCACGGCATAGAGCGCGATGCCCCAGTGCTTCTGCAGCGTTACGAGGAGGCCTGGCCGCGCCTGCGCCCGGCCTGAGACGAAGGCGGGCGATTCAGGCACGTGCGAGCGGATGAAGAGCACGATCAGCGCCGGTACGAAGCTCAGCAGGAACATGGCGCGCCAGCCGAAGGTGAAATCGCCGATCTTCTGGCCGTAGAGCAGCCCATAGACAACTGCCGCCAGCAGATATCCCGCCGGATAGCCGCATTGCAGGATGCCCGAAACCATGCCGCGGGCGCTGGGCGGAATGGATTCCATGGCGAGCGAGCTGCCAAGGCCCCATTCGCCGCCCATCGCGATGCCGAACAGCGCCCGAAGGGCCAGGAATATGCCGAGATTGGGCGAGAAGGCGGCCAGCGCCCCGATCACCGAATAGCTGACGATGTTGAGCATCAGCAGCGGTTTGCGCCCATATCTGTCGGCCAGCATGCCGAACAGGAACGCGCCGATGAATCGCGTGGCCAAGGTCAGGAACAGCGCCTTGGAGACCGCCGGGACATCGGTGTGGAATTCAGCGGCGATATCGGTGAGCAGGAATGTCAGAAGGAAGAAATCAAAAGCGTCGAGCGTCCAGCCCAGGAAAGATGCGAGTACGGTTTTCTTCTGCTCCGAGGTGAGACTCAAATCGCTGCTCCTTTGCATCCGCGAAAGGAACGATATGTTCCATGCAGTGCAAAAGAGAACGGGTTATTTGCCGGTTTCCGATCAACCGGCGGTCACATTTCCGTAAACTCCAAGTCGAGGACCATCAGCCCGTCGGTGCCCCCTTCGAGCGCGGCTACCAGGCGAGCGCCGGCGCGCTGATGCGCCTCGTGCGCCAGATAGGCGTCGCGGGCGGCAGCATCGCGGAAATCGATGGTAAAGCCATGGCCGAAACCGCGCGCGAACGGCTCCGGGCTGACATTGGCGCTGAAATGAACCTTGCCCATGCCGTCGATGGCCGGGCGCAGCGCTTCGAGATCGGCGTGAATCGCGGCGCGCTCGGCGGCGGAGGTGCCGTCGCCAAAGCGGACAAAGACGCAGTGGCGGATCATTGTTCTCCCCTCAAGCCGCCTTATTGCCCTTGAACACGGCCGGCGGCAGCGGCTCGCGTCCGAGGATCAGATCGGCGCCCTTCTCGCCGACCATGATGGTCGGCGCATTGGTGTTGGAGGAGGGGACACGCGGCATCACCGACGCGTCGCAGACCCGCAGGCCGTCGATGCCGCGCAGCCTGAGATCGGGCGTCACCACAGCCATCGCATCATGTCCCATGCGGCAGGTGCCGACGGGATGGTGATCGGTCTTGGACGCGCGGCAGGCATAGTCGAAGAGGTCGGCGTCGCTTTGCAGCGCAGGGCCGGGCAGCACCTCGCGCAGCACAAAAGGCTGCAGCGCCTTCTGCCGCATGATCTCCCGCGCCAGCCGCAGTCCCTTGATCGACATGTCGCGATCGTAGGAATCGGACCAGTAGTTCGGGTCGATCAGCGGATGATCGACGGGGTCGGCGCTCTTCAATCGCACCGTACCGCGCGAGCGCGGGCGCAGGAAGGCGGAGTTCAGCGTCACGCCGGGATTGTTCAGCTTCTCGACCCCGGCCTCGATGCCGGAGCCGAGACCGAGATGGAACTGGATGTCGGGCGAGGCGGCGGTCGGATCGGCGTACCAGAAGCCGCCGGTCTCGAACAGGCTGGAGGCGACGGGGCCCTTCTTCAAAAGCACGTATTGCAGGCCGGCCCACATCGTGCGGTGCAGCTTGGCATAGTTGTCATAGGTGTGGTCGCCGGTGCATTCGGCGATCACGAACAGGTCGAGATGGTCCTGCATGTTGGAGCCGACGCCGGGCAGGTCATGGACCGGCGTGACGCCGACCGACTTCAGATGATCGGCCGGGCCAATGCCGGATTGCATCAAGAGCTTTGGCGAGCCGATGGCGCCGGAGGAGATGATCACCTCGCGTTCCGCGCGCAGGATCGTCTTCTCTCCGCCCGGCCTGTCGACGATCTCGACGCCGATGGCGCGGCCTTTCTCGACGACGACGCGGGTGACGAGTACATCGGTCCTGACCGTCAGGTTCTTGCGGGCGCGGATAGGCTTCAGATAAGCGACCGAGGCGGAGGAGCGCCGCGCGTCCTTCTGGGTGAGCTGGTAATAGCCGACGCCTTCCTGGCTGGCGCCGTTGAAATCCGGATTGAAGGGGATTCCCATCTCCTGGCCGGCGCGGAAATAGGCCTCGCAGATCGGCAGCGGCGAGATCGGGTTGGAAACGCCGAGCGGCCCCTGGTCGCCGTGATAATCGTTGGCGAAGCGCTGGTTGTTCTCGGCGCGCTTGAAATAGGGCAGCACATCGCGATAGCCCCAGCCGGCCAAGCCCTCTTCCTTCTCCCAGGCGTCATAGTCGCGGGCGTTGCCGCGCGTGTAGATCTGGGCGTTGATCGACGAGCCGCCGCCGACAACCTTGGCTTGGGTGTACCAGAAGACGCGGTCCTTCATGTGCTTCTGCGGCACCGTCGACCAGCCCCAGGAAGCGATGCCCTTGGTCATCTTGGCGAAGCCTGCCGGCATGTGGATCAGCGGGTGCCAATCCTTGCCGCCCGCTTCGAGCAACAGGACTGAATTGGTCGGCTCCTCGCTCAGTCGGTTGGCCAGCACGCAACCGGCCGGTCCGGCGCCAACGATGATGTAGTCAGCCATGGTTCCACTCACTCACAGACGAGGCACGGAGAGCGCGCCGTCGACATCGATGACCGATCCGGTTGCAAAGCCGAATTTTCCGCTGGCAAGTGCGGCCACCACAGCGCCGATATCGGCGCCCTCGCCCCAGCGTTTGGCCGGCACCAACCCGCCGTCTATCAACGCGTCATATTTGGCGGATACGCCTGCCGTCATGTCGGTGCGAATGATGCCCGGCCGCACCTCGAACACGCCGATGTTTTCCGCGGCGAGCCGCAGCGCCAGGTTCTTCACCCACATCGAAAGCCCTGCCTTTGAGATGCAGTAGTCGGCGCGCTCCGGCGAGGCCATTGTCGCGCTGACCGAGGTGATGGTGACGATCGACCTCGCTAAGCTGGCGGGTGTCGCCAGCATCGCCCTGGCGACGGCCTGGCTGAGGAACACCGTGCCGCGCAGATTGATATTTAGCGCGTGGTCGAAATTATCAGGCTTCAATTCCAGAAGGTCGCCGCGCACGACGGCGCCTATGCCGGCGTTGTTGACGAGGCAATCGATGCTGCCGAAGGCGTCCACCGCCGCCGCGACCAGTTTTGGATGGCCAGCGAGATCAGCGATGTCACAGCTGGCATAGGCGAATTTCGCGCCGCGCGCGGCGATGCTTTCGGCAAGTCCATCGGCCGGCTTGTCCGCAAGGTCGGCAACAAGAATATCGAAGCCGGCATCGGCCAGCGCCTCGGCGCAGGCAAGGCCGATGCCGCGCGCGCCGCCGGTGACGATGGCTGCCGGGCGGGTCATGCCGCGAGCTCCGTCTTGCGGATATGATCTGCCACGCGAAGCGCCTGGGCTGCGATCGACAGCGCCGGATTGACCGCCGCCGAGGTCGGCAGGAAGCCGGCGTCCACGACGAACAGGTTCTTATGGTCGTAAGCACGACAGAACGTATCGAGTGGCGCCGTCGCGGGGTCGTTGCCCATGCGCACCGTGCCGCACTGGTGCGAGGGCGTGCGCTTGTCGAACGGGCGCGACAGCACGATCGGGTAACCGCAGGCGCGGAAGTTTTCGCGCATCACCGTGGTCAGGCCTTCCAGCGACTGCATGTTGGAGCGCCGCCACTGCATGACGATCTCCTTGCCGTCGACCAGGATGCGGCTTTCAGGATCGGGCAGGTCCTCGCACATCAGGTACCAGTCGACGGCGTGGCCGGCCATGAAATCGAGCGCGAATCTTGGCGCCAGCTTCACATTGGCCCGCAGCATGTTGCCGTCGATCTTGCCGAGCAGTTGCACGTTGCCGAGTGGTTTACCGCCCTTGCCGCCCGACAGATAATAGTCGTTGAGCATCAGCGTCTTCTGGTAGACGGCGTCGTTGCGGCGGCGCGGGTCGATCGCCAGCATCGCGCTCGAATTGTGGTTCATGAAATTGCGGCCGACCTGGTCGGAACTGTTGGCGAGGCCTTTGCCGTTTGTCGAGGGCGAGCGCAGCAGGATGACGGCGGAGTTGATCGCGCCGGCCGATAGGATGACCAGCTTCGGCGAGAGCGTCCTTTGCGCGCCGTTCTGCGTGTAATGAATGGCGGCAATCGATTTGCCGTCCGGCGAGGCCTCGAGCCAGTCGACATGGGCGCCGGTTTCGAGCTTGATGTTCTTGTCATTGAGCGCAGCCGCCAGAGGCCCGGTCTGGGCGTCGACCTTGCCTTGGCCGGTGTTCGGAAAAGCATCCCAGCCGGTCTTGCCCTCCTTCAGCCAGGCTTCGATGTCGACGCCGAGCGGCAGCGAGGCAGGATGCAGGCCGAGGCCTTTGAGTTCGGCGCGGGCACGCGCGATCGAAGGTTCGTCGGGCACCGGCTTGAAGGCATAGGGAACCGAATGGAACGGCTCGGTCGGATCCTCGCCGAGCGCGCCGCGCACCCGGAAAAGCTGCTCGGCCTTCGAATACCAGGGTTCGAACTCGTCATAGGAAAACGGCCAGGCCGGCGAGACACCGCCGAAATGCTCCAGCTCGGAGAAATCCTCCTTGCGGTAGCGGATCAGCACCGCGCCGAAAAATTTCGAGTTGCCGCCGATATAATAGTAATTGCCGGGGTTGAACGTGGCGCCGCCGGCCTCGCGCCACATCTCCTTCGGCCGGTAATGCCCGTCGACGAAGATCGAGCGCGTCGAGCGCGCATGCGGCGTCGCAGGCAGCGGTTCACCGCGCTCCAGGATCAGGATCGAGGCGCCGCTGCCGGCCAAGCCGGAGGCGATCGTGGCGCCGCCGATGCCGGAGCCGATGATGACGATATCCGGATTTGTCATGGTCTAAAGCGCGTCGTGTTTGAACTGACGGGGACCACGCGCTTTAGATCTTTGTCTTGACGCATGTCGCTGCCCCAAAACCGGATCCACTTTTGGGCGACATGCATCAGAGAATGCGCTTCTCGGTCGCCGGATCGAAGAACACCGCCTTGCTGAGATTGAAGGCCAGCGGCGTGCTGGTGCCGGGCTGGATCCTGGCGTCGGCGCGCAGCCGCGCCACCACGCCCTTGCCGCCGAGATTGGTGACGGCGAACGTGTCCGATCCCGCCGGCTCGACCACTTCGATGTGGCAGTCGGCGGTGGCGATTTCGGATCCGTTGCGCTCGGCGCCTTCTGGATCGGTCAGCGCTTCCGGGCGCACGCCGAAGATGACCGGCTTGTCCTTGAAGGCCGCAAGGCCGGTCGGCGCGCCGGGCAGCGACAGCGTGATCGGTTGGCGGGCCTCACGATCGAGAACAACGGAAAGCCCGCTGCCATTGGCGCCGATCTTGGCCGGGATCAGGTTCATCGCCGGCGAGCCCATGAAATCGGCGACGAAGACATTGGTCGGGTTGTTGTAGACTTCGGCCGGCGTGCCGAACTGCTGTACCTCGCCATCGCGCATCACGGCGATCTTGGTCGCCAGCGTCATCGCCTCGATCTGGTCGTGGGTGACATAGACGATCGTGGTGCCGGTCGTGGCGTGCAAGCGCTTGATCTCGATGCGCATGTCGACGCGCAGCTTGGCGTCGAGGTTGGAAAGCGGCTCGTCGAACAGGAAGAGTTTCGGGTCGCGCACCAGCGCCCGGCCCATGGCGACGCGCTGGCGCTGGCCGCCGGAAAGCTGGCTGGGCTTGCGGTTGAGCAGGTGACCGATCTGCAGGATCTTTGCCACCTTGTCGATCGCCGCCTGGCGCTCCGCCGCCGGCACGCCGCGCATCTCCATGCCGAAGGCGATGTTTCCGGCAACCGTCATGTTCGGATAGAGCGCGTAGCTCTGGAAAACCATGGCGATGTCGCGCTTCGAGGGATGCAAATCGTTGATCGCGCGGCCGTCGACGCGGATCTGGCCCTCGGTGATGGTTTCCAGCCCGGCAATGGTGTTGAGCAGGGTGGACTTGCCGCAGCCGGACGGGCCGACCAGCACCAGGAAGCCGCCCTTTTCGAGCTCGACATCGATGCCCTTCAGGATCTCGACATTCCCGAAGCGCTTCTTCAGCCCATCAATTTCCAGAAAAGCCATGGTCGTTCCTTCAGAAAATAGGGTCAGCCCTTGACCGCGCCGGCCATCAGCCCGCGCACGAAATAGCGGCCGGCGACGACATAGACGATAAGGGTGGGGAGCGCGGCAATCATCGCCGCGGCCATGTTGACGTTGTATTCGACGACGCCGGTCGAGGTGTTGACGACATTGTTGAGCGCCACCGTCATCGGCATCACGTCGCCGGTGCCGGCGTAAGCGGAAGCGAACAGGAAGTCGTTCCAGATGTTGGTGAACTGGTAGATGACGGTGACGACGAAGATCGGCATCGAGTTGGGCAGCATGATGCGGCGGAAGATCTGGAAGAACGAGGCGCCGTCGACCTGCGCCGCCTTCACCAGTTCGGTCGGAAAGGCCTCGTAATAGTTGCGGAAGAACAGGGTGGTGAAGCCGAGGCCGTAGACCACATGGACGAAGGCCAGGTTGACCGTCGAGTTGCCGAGGCCGAAGTTGAACCCCGTCGCGTTCTGCAGGCTGGCGCCGAAGCGGCCGATGCTGCCGAGGATGGTCGCCATTGGCAAGAGCACCGACTGGAACGGAATGAAGCAGGCGAACAGCATCATCGCGAAGACCAGCGTATGGCCGCGGAAGCGCCATTTGGTCAGCACATAGCCGTTGAGCGCGCCGAGCAGCGTCGAGATCAGCACCGCCGGCACCACCATCTTGATGGAGTTCCAGAAGTAGCCCTTGATCCCGGCGCAGGTGAGACCGACGCAGGTTTCGCCCCAGGCCTTGAACCATGGCGCGATGGTCGGCGACTGCGGCAGCGCCAGCATGTTGCCGTTCTGGATCTCGTCCATGGTCTTGAACGAGGTGACCAGCATGACGAAGAGCGGCATCAGGTAGAACAGCGCGAACAGCGCAAGCAGTCCGTAGATGACGATGCGGTTGATTGTCCTGGCGCTGACGCCGCTCGATGCCTGGCTGGCCGGTGAGGTGACGGCGCTCATCGCGGCTTCTCCCTGAGCTCGGAATAGAGATAAGGCACGATGATCGCGGTCAGCGTCATCAGCATGATCACCGCGCTCGCCGAGCCCACCGCCATCTCGTTGCGCTTGAAGG
>NZ_RZSF01000271.1:0-9376 GCF_004023325.1 Mesorhizobium sp. M1A.F.Ca.ET.072.01.1.1
GCTCCCGCTTTGCTCTACGAATGCAGGGCTTGGGCTTCGCCAGGCGGGAGGGGACCAGCGATGCCGAGCTTCGACACCCTGTTCAACGCCTTCGTCACCATCCTGGTGACCATCGATCCGCCCGGGCTGGCACCGCTCTTCCTCGCCGTCACGCGTGGCATGAACCGGGACGAGCGCCAGCAGGTCTCGGTGCGAGCTTCGGTGATCGGCTTTCTGGTGATGGCGTTGTTCGCCGTAGCCGGCGCGTCGATCCTGTCGGTGTTCGGCATCACGCTGCCGGCCTTCCGCGTCGCCGGCGGCTTCCTGCTTTTCTTCATCGCCTTCGAAATGGTGTTCGAGCGCCGTCAGGACCGCAAGGAGAAGATCGGCGACGTCGCCATCACCAAGGACATGATCCACAACATCGCCGCCTTTCCGCTGGCGATCCCGCTGATCGCCGGTCCCGGCGCGATATCGGCGACAGTGCTGCTGTCAGGACACTTCGAGGGCTTTGCCGCGCAAGCGGCGCTGGTCGGCATCATCGCGATCTGTCTTGTGCTCACCTTTCTGGTGTTCGTGCTGGCAGAGCGCATCGACCGCATCCTCGGCCAGACTGGCCGCTCGATCCTGACGAGGCTGCTCGGCGTCATCCTGGCGGCGCTTGCGGTGCAGTTCGTCGCCGACGGCGTGAGGGCGCTGATGGCTGCCTGAGCAGCATCCCTACTGCCTTATTTCACTGCTGTATCGACCACCTCGAAATCATGCGTGACGGCCGCCGTCTTGGCCATCATGGCGGTGGCCGAGCAGTATTTCTCAATCGACAGATCGATCGCCCTTTTCACCTTGTCGCGCGACAGCGCGCGACCCTTGACGATGAAATGCATGTGAATGCGGGTGAAGACGCGCGGTTCCGTCTCGGCACGATCTGCGTCCAGCTCGACCACGCAGTCCTCGACCGCCTCGCGACCTTTTTCGAGGATGTGGACCACGTCGTAGGCCGAGCAACCGCCGGTGCCGATCAGCACCAGCTCCATTGGGCTCGGCCCTGGCGTCCGGCCTTCCGGCCCATGCGCCGTGCCCAGCACGACTTTGTGACCGCTGCCGGACTCGCCGACAAAGGTGCGTTCCTCAACCCATTTGACGCGTGCTTTCACGATGATCTTCCTTAGACGCTGCTTTGCAAGCGGACTATCGCCGCAACTATCAACTATAGGCAATTCCGGACGGAAAACCGCGACGCACTTTCGCTGGAAATTGTTTATTGGCCGAATACGACCGTGTGCATGATGCGGCCGGGCAGCAACGTGAAGATGCCGGCGCCGATCAGCGCGAATAGGTAGAGCTTGATCATGGCGCTGCGATGCGCGGCCACTTTATGGGTGTGCGCATACCAGACCGCCAGCGGGGCGGTGACAACCACCAGGATCGACAGGATGTGGATCGGGCTGAACGGCCCGATCAGGCGTATCTGCTGGATCCAGAAGCTTGAGACGGCGACGACCAGCATCAGCGCGGCCCAGGCATAGCCCAAGACGCGGTGGCGTGTCGTGCCTTTCGGCAATGCCAGTTGCGCCCCGCCTATCGCCAGCGCGGCGAAGGCGGCGAACGCGTGCCATGGAATGGGAGGAGGCGCTGTCAGCAACGGTCCGAGCGACATCGCGCCTTCCCCTCAAACGACGATTGCGAGACCTTCAGAACGGAATCTCGTCATCCAGCTCGCGCGACGAACCACCGCCACCGCCCCTGGAACCGCCACCGCCGCCACGGCTGAAGCCTTCGTTCGGGCCCGACTGGCCGAAATCGGAACCCCGGCTGTTGCCGCCGCCGGCATAACTGCCGACTTGACCGCCGCCTTCGCCGCGCGCGTCGAGCATCTGCAGCTCGCCACGGAATTTCTGCAGTACGACCTCGGTCGTGTAGCGATCGTTGCCGGTCTGGTCCTGCCATTTGCGCGTCTGCAGCTGGCCCTCGACATAGACCTTCATGCCCTTCTTCAAATACTGCTCCGCCACCTTGGCGAGCTGGTCGTTGAAGATGACCACATTGTGCCACTCCGTCTTTTCCTTGCGCTCCCCGGAATTCTTGTCGCGCCAGCTTTCCGACGTGGCGATGCGGATGTTGACGACCGGGTCGCCCGAATTCAGGCGGCGGATTTCAGGGTCCGCCCCGAGATTGCCGACCAGAATGACCTTGTTGACGCTACCCGCCATCATACTTCTCCGCGCTCATCCGAAACAAATTTTAAGTCGCTCACCTTACAGCCTGTGGTTCGCCCATGCCCGTGAAGGCTGGCTTTTCCCACAAGGTTTTTGTTCTCTATTCGTTCTAGTCTTGACCGCTGTTTCTGTCAAGGAATGTCAGCAACAGGTAGGATTCCTGGGCAGGAAACAAAGGGGAACATCGGAATGAACATTGTTTCGCATGAGGATCAGCCGCGCGAAACGTGGCGCGCCGGGATCGAAACCCGCATGCATGTTGCCGCCGCCAATGGCGCGGCTGGCCTTTGCATATTCGAGCAGTGGGTCGGACCGGGTTCCGGCGCACCAACGCATGCGCATAAAGTCGAGGAAGTACTGACGGTGATTACCGGCGAAGCCGAAATGTGGGTCGACGACCGACGGGCCGTGCTTGCCGCCGGGCAGTCCCTGATCATTCCCGCGCACCGCAAGCATGGCTTTCGAAACGTGGCTTCCGGCACGCTTCACATCCATGCCGTGCTCGCATCGCCAATCTTCGAGGCAAGCTTCGACGGAGCGGCGGAGCCGGTGAGACGCTGGACGGCCTAAAACGGCGCTTGCCAAACCAATAAGTATCGACTTATGCTTTGCGCATGATCGAAGCAGAGATTTTCCGGGCCCTGGCCGATCCGACACGCCGCGCCGTCTACGAGCGGCTCGCGGCCGGCGAATTGACGGTGTCCGAGCTGCGCGCCGGCGTGAGCGTGTCGCAGCCGGCCGTCTCGCAGCATCTTGCCGTGCTGCGCGGCGCCGGACTGGTGATCGAGAGGCGCGCCGGTCGCAACGCCTATTACCGCGCCGACCCTCAAGGGCTCGATCCCTTGCTCGGCTGGATCGAACGCTACCGCGCCTTCTGGCCGGAGCGCATCGAGCGTTTGAAGCGGGTTCTAAAGGAAATGGACCAATGACGACTACCAAACACCCGGCAGCGGCCAACGCGCCGCTCAGCTTCGAATGCGAGCTTCCCGATCCGCCGGAAAAAGTCTGGCGGGCGCTCACCGAGCCGGAACTGCTCGCCGCCTGGCTGATGCCCAACGACATCAAGCCAGCGATCGGCGAGCGCTTTGCCTTTGCCGGACCAAACGCGCCGATCGAGTGCGAAGTGCTCGAGGCCGAGCCCGGCAAGCTGCTGCGCTATTCCTGGCGCGAGCGACCGGGCGTGGACGCTGCCGACCGGCTACCGGCATTCGACGGTCCCATCTTCGACAGCATTGTCACCTTCACGCTCGCGCGCACGGTTTCCGGCGGCACGCATCTCAGCATCGTCCATGATGGTTTCGCGACGGTCGCGCAACCTGTCGTCGCCGTTTCCGGCGCCGGCTGCGGGATTTCGCTCCACGCGCGCAAGAGCCCAGCTGCCGCCAACGCGCCAAGCATGATGCTGCGCGCGGCTTGACCAAAGAACCGAGGAGATCTGCGATGAGCGCCTTTGCCAATCTCGTGCCGATGGTGATCGAGCAGTCGAGCCGCGGCGAACGCGCCTTCGACATTTTCTCGCGGCTGCTGCGCGAACGCATCGTTTTCATCAACGGCGAGATCAATGACGGCGTGTCGGCGCTGGTCTGCGCGCAGCTCCTGTCGCTGGAATCGGACCATCCCGACAAGGAGATATCGATCTACATCAACTCGCCGGGCGGCGTGGTGACCAGCGGCTTCGCCATCTACGACACCATGCAGTACATCTCCTGCCCGGTGTCGACGGTGTGCATGGGCTTTGCCGCCTCGATGGGTTCATTCCTGTTGATGGCAGGCTCGCCCGGTCGGCGCATCGCGCTGCCCAACACCAGGATCGTGCTGCATCAGCCGCTCGGCGGCTTCCAGGGCCAGGCCTCCGACATCCAGCGCCACGCCGAGGACATCCTGCGCACCAAGCGCCACATGACGGAACTTTACGCCAAGCATTGCGGCCGGACCTATGACGAGGTCGAGCGCACGCTCGACCGCGACTATTTCATGACCGCCGAGGAAGCGAAGGCCTGGGGCCTCGTCGACCATGTCTACGACACGCGCAAGAAGGCGGCCTGACCGCGCGGCAAATTGATTGCGGCGCGTCTGGCCTCGCCTTCGGCGCGCCTCTATAGTTCGCGCATGATCCGAGCGCGTTCCTTGACGAATCTGGGTTTTGCCGTTGTCGCAGTCGCCGGCGTGCTTGCGGTCGGCACCGCCGCTTTTGCAGACGACAATTCGACACAAAAACTGCCCGGCGTGAGCAGCGACTACCGCATCGCCAAGCCCGCGCCGCAGCCCGAGCCTGACGACGCACTGCCAGCCGGCAGCAACGGCACGTTCAAGATCGGCGACACCGATGTCAGGATTTCGGGCAGCATAACCATCGACATGGCAACGGGTGGCATCAGGCCTCCCAACCACTGAAGCTTACCCCGCATTGCCGACGCCAGCGACGGACCTCCGGCTCGCAAAATGCAAGCCCCGCCACTGCTTCCGCAGGTGGACGGGGCTTTCATGGATCTGAAACCCAATTTTAGCCGGGAGTGGACTGCCGGCGTTCTGTTTCGGATGCAACGCGGCTTTCAGCCGACGATCCGACTATGGTCTCTGATTGTAGGAATCGGCAGGTCACGTTTTTCGGGAGGCGCTCACGCCTACCCTGGCACTATGCCCGCCGCGGCTCCATCGCTTCGTGGAGCCTCAAGGGACTGTCCGGTGGCGTCATGCTCCGCTCCTGGTCCGTTGTGGCAATGTCGTCCGAAGCGCAAATCGCTGAAGCCTGCGGCGTCTCGCAGGCCACCTCTGGGTGACGAGGCCATCGACAGACGGCCGGCTTCGTTGACGCCTTTGAGACTGCCCCCATGGGTCCGAGACGTCAACCGTTGAAGAGCCGGTTACAGAAAAATGTGATCGATCGGAGGTTACGTCCAGGTAAGTCGAATGCCTTCGACTGATCGGTCGCGACGGTTTTTGCAGCCGCTGTTTCCACAGCGCTTTGTCAGGAGGGTGTTCGGCCTTTGTTCTTTCCGCTTGCCCGCTCGCGCGAAAGGCGGTTAAACGCTTTGGTCGAGATTGTGGCGTCTCTCGACGCGGCGACGAGATTACCTACATAGGGGATGGCCGGGACAAACCCGCCAATCCAGCAAATTCCAGACCTGAGGCGGCGACCGGCGATGGCCGACCAAAAATATCTTTCCATTCGCGGCGCGCGCGAACACAATCTCAAGAATGTCGATCTCGACCTGCCGCGCGACAGCCTGATCGTCATGACCGGCCTGTCGGGATCCGGCAAGTCGTCGCTTGCCTTCGACACCATCTATGCCGAGGGTCAGCGTCGCTATGTCGAAAGCCTTTCGGCCTATGCCCGCCAGTTCCTGGAAATGATGCAGAAGCCGGATGTCGACCAGATCGACGGCTTGTCTCCCGCCATCTCGATCGAGCAGAAGACGACGTCGCGCAACCCGCGCTCGACAGTCGGCACCGTCACCGAAATCTACGACTATATGCGCCTGCTCTTCGCCCGCGTCGGCATTCCCTATTCGCCGGCCACCGGCCTGCCGATCGAAAGCCAGACGGTCAGCCAGATGGTTGACCGCGTGCTGGCGCTGGACGAGGGCACGCGTCTCTACCTGCTGGCGCCGATCGTGCGCGGCCGCAAGGGCGAATACCGCAAGGAACTTCTGGAGCTGCAGAAGAAGGGTTTCCAGCGCGTCAAGGTTGACGGCGTTTTCTACGAGATCGCCGACGTGCCGGCGCTGGACAAGAAATATAAGCACGACATCGACGTGGTCGTCGACCGTATCGTCGTTCGCGGCGATCTGGCGACGCGGCTTGCGGATTCGATGGAGACGGCGCTGAAGCTCGCCGACGGGCTTGTGGTGGCCGAGTTCGCCGACAAGCCGCTCGACGCCAGCCAGACGGGCGAGGACTCGGTCAACAAGTCGAAGAACGAGACGCATGAGCGCATCATGTTCTCGGAAAAATTCGCCTGCCCGGTGTCCGGCTTCACCATTCCCGAGATCGAGCCCAGGCTGTTCTCCTTCAACAATCCGTTCGGCGCCTGCCCGACCTGCGACGGCCTCGGCAGCCAGCGCGCCATCGACGCCAACCTCATTGTGCCGGACGAGAATGTCTCGCTGCGCGACGGCGCCATCAGCCCGTGGGCGAAATCGACCTCGCCCTATTACGCGCAGACGCTTGAGGCCTTGGGCAAGGCCTATGGCTTCAAGCTCGGCGACAAGTTCAAGGATCTGAGCGCCGAGGCGCAGCAGGCGGTGCTGCACGGCACGGGCGAGCGCGAGATCACCTTCCAGTATGACGACGGCCTGCGCTCCTACAAAACGATCAAGACTTTCGAGGGCGTCATCCCCAACCTCGACCGGCGCTGGAAGGAAACGGAATCGGCCTGGATGCGCGAGGAGATCGAGCGCTTCATGTCGGCCACCCCCTGCCCCGCCTGCAACGGCTACCGGCTGAAGCCGGAAGCGCTCTCGGTCAAGATCGCCGGCAGGCACATCGGCGAGGTCACGGAGCTGTCGATCCGCAAGGCCGACCGGTGGTTCACCGATCTGCCGGCGCAGCTCAACGAGAAGCAGAATGAGATCGCCGTCCGGGTGCTGAAGGAAATCCGCGAGCGCCTGCGTTTCTTGAACGATGTCGGCCTCGACTATCTGACGTTGTCGCGCAATTCCGGCACGCTGTCGGGCGGCGAGAGCCAGCGCATTCGTTTGGCTTCGCAGATCGGCTCCGGCTTGACGGGCGTGCTCTACGTGCTGGACGAGCCGTCTATCGGTCTGCACCAACGCGACAATGCGCGCCTGCTCGATACGCTGAAGCACCTGCGCGACATCGGCAACACGGTGATCGTCGTCGAGCATGACGAGGACGCCATCCTGCATGCCGACTATGTCGTCGATATCGGCCCCGCCGCCGGCATCCATGGCGGTGAGATCATCGCGCAAGGCACGCCGCAGCAGATCATGGCGACGCCCGCCTCGATCACCGGCAAGTATTTGTCGGGCGAGCTCGAGGTCGCGACGCCGGCGGTGCGCCGCGAGGCGAAAAAGAACCGGCGTATCAAGGTCATCGGCGCGCGCGGCAACAATTTGAAGAACGTCACGGCGGAGATCCCGCTCGGCACTTTCACCTGCGTCACCGGCGTCTCCGGCGGCGGCAAGTCGACCTTCCTGATCGAGACGCTGTTCAAGGCGGCCTCACGCCGCATCATGGGCTCGCGCGAGCATCCGGCCGAGCATGATCGCATCGAAGGCCTGGAGTTCCTCGACAAGGTCATCGATATCGACCAGTCGCCGATCGGCCGCACGCCACGCTCCAACCCCGCCACTTATACCGGCGCCTTCACGCCGATCCGCGATTGGTTCGCCGGTCTGCCGGAGGCTAAGGCGCGCGGCTATCAGCCGGGCCGTTTCTCCTTCAACGTCAAGGGCGGCCGCTGCGAGGCGTGCCAGGGCGACGGCGTCATCAAGATCGAGATGCACTTCCTGCCCGACGTCTACGTCACTTGCGACGTCTGTCATGGCAAGCGCTACAACCGCGAGACGCTGGACGTGCTGTTCAAGGGCAAGTCGATCGCCGACGTGCTCGACATGACGGTCGAGGAAGGCGTCGAGTTCTTCTCGGCGGTGCCCGGCGTGCGCGACAAGCTCGATACGCTGAAGCAGGTCGGGCTCGGCTACATCCATATCGGCCAGCAGGCCACGACGCTGTCCGGCGGCGAGGCGCAGCGCATCAAGCTGGCCAAGGAACTGTCGCGCAAGGCGACCGGTAAGACGCTCTACATCCTCGACGAGCCGACCACCGGCCTGCATTTCCACGACGTCGCCAAGCTGCTCGAAGTGCTGCATGAGCTGGTCGACCAGGGCAACACGGTGGTGGTGATCGAGCACAATCTCGAAGTCATCAAGACAGCCGACTGGGTGCTCGACCTCGGCCCCGAGGGCGGCGACGGTGGCGGCGAGCTGGTCGCCTCCGGCACCCCGGAAGCGATCGTGCGCGAAAAGCGCAGCTACACCGGCCAGTTCCTGAAGGAGCTTCTGGAGCGGCGCCCCGGGGGCAAGCGCGAAGCGGCCGAGTGAGCGAGTGGGTCGGCAAGCGTTTGGAACAGTCTCAAATGAAGATCAGGCAAGCGCTTGCAGGTGATCTCCAAGCTGTCGTCGCGATAACCACGGACGCCTACGCCCCCTATACCGCCCTGTTCGGCGCGCCACCGATCCCGGTGACCGAGGACTATGCACCCCGCATTGCGCGCGGCGAGGTCTGGCTGCTGGAGGATGGTTCCGATCTGGCCGGGCTGCTTGTCCTCGAGCGGCACGACGATCATGCCATGATCTTCAGCGTTGCCGTTTCGCCGGCCTTCCAGGGCAGGAAACTCGGCATCGCGCTGCTCGACTTCGCCGACGAGCAGGCGCGGTCATGGGGCGTGCCGGAGGTGCGGCTCTACACCAATTCGCGCATGGAGCGGAACATCGCGCTCTATTCGGCTTACGGCTATCGGGAAACGGGTCGCCGCGCCAACCCTTACCGGCCAGGATGGATATTGGTCGACATGGCCAAGCCGGTCGACAAAGCAGCCTGAGCCGCATTCAAAACTCGGAGGAGGAAGACGATGAGCCAAGGAAAGATCCGCTCCGGCATGGGCGGCTGGACCTTCGAGCCCTGGGACACCTCCTTCTATCCGGACAAGCTAGCCAAGGCCAAGCAGTTGCACTATGCCAGCCGCCAGGTGCCGAGCATCGAGGTCAACGGCACCTATTATTCCAGCTTCAAGGAGCCGACCTTCGTCAAGTGGGCGAACGATACGCCGGACGGCTTCGTCTTTTCGCTCAAGGGCAACCGCTTCGTCACCAACCGCCGCGTGCTCGGCGAGGCCGGGGAATCGATAATGCGATTCCTCGGCTCGGGCATTGTCGCGCTCGGCGACAAGCTGGGACCGATCCTGTGGCAGTTCGCGCCGACGAAGAAGTTCGATGCGGACGATCTCGAGGCCTTCCTGAAGCTGCTGCCCGACAAGCAGGACGGCGTGCCGCTGCGCCATGCGCTCGAAGTGCGGCATGACAGCTTCATCGTGCCGGAATTTCCGGCTCTGGCGCGCAAATACAATGCCGCCATCGTCTATGCCGACCACGCCAAATATCCGGCGATCGCCGACGTCACCGGCGATTTCGTCTATGCCCGACTGCAAACCGGCAGCG
>NZ_RZSF01000272.1:0-9371 GCF_004023325.1 Mesorhizobium sp. M1A.F.Ca.ET.072.01.1.1
TCTCGGCATCGCTGGCGCCCGGCCGGCCGAAGCCGATATTGTCGGCAGCACTGGCCGCGAAGATGGTGACGTCCTGCGCCACGATGGCGATGCGCTGGCGGATTGCGGCCGGATCGGCCTGGCGCAGATCGACGCCGTCGATGACGACACGGCCGCTCTCCGGATCGTAGAAGCGCAGGATAAGCGAGAAGACGGTGCTTTTTCCCGCGCCCGAAGGACCGACGATCGCCACCGTCTCGCCGGGCTTCACCTGGAAGCTCAGCCCATGCACGGCGGCCCGGTCCGGCCGCGCGGGATAGGAGAAGGAGACATCGTCAAAGCTGATCGCGCCCTTGGCCTTGGCCGGCAGCGGCTGCGGATCGGCGGGCGCCTGAATGGCGGGCTTCTCGGCCAGGATCTCGGTCAGACGCTCGGCGGCGCCCGCCGCCTGCGACAGCTCGCTCCACACTTCCGACAGCGCGCCGAGCGCGCCGGCGGCGAACACCGAATAGAGCAGGAACTGGCCGAGCGTGCCGGCCGACATCGTGCCGGCAAGCACGTCGCGCGAGCCGAACCAGAGCACCGCCACCACCGATGAAAAGATCATGAAGATGGCGAAGAAGGTGAGAAAGGAACGGGCGAAGACCGACGTGCGCGCCGCCTCGAAGGCGGCCTCTACGGCGGCCGAGAAGCGCCCCGTCACCAGCTTCTCGTTGGTGAAGGCCTGCAGCGTGCGCACGGCGCCGATCTGCTCGCTGGCATAGGCAGTGGCTTCCGCCAGCGTATCCTGCGCCAGCCGCGACTTGCGCCGCACCGAACGGCCGAAGGCGACGAGCGGCAGCACGATCAGCGGGATGGCGGCCAGTACCAGGCCGGACAGTTTTGGGCTGGTGAAGACCATCATCGCCACGGCACCGACGCCGAGGATGAGATTGCGCAGCGCGACCGATGCCGTGGCGCCGACCGCCGACTTCACCTGCGTGGTATCCGCGGCAAGCCGCGACACGATCTCGCCCGACTGCGAGCGATCGAAAAAGGCCGGCGAGAGCGTCGTGACATGGGAGAAGACATCGCGGCGGATGTCGGCGACGACCCGCTCGCCGAGCGTGATGACGAAGTAGTAGCGGCTGGCGGACGCCGCCGCCAGCACTGCCGCCATCAGCACCAGCGCGGCGAAATACTCGGCAATGAAGGTAGTGCCCGCCGCCTGGAAGCCGTGATCGATCATGCGCCGCACGGCCATCGGCAGGGCCAGCGTCGTCCCTGCCGCGACGATCAGCGATATGATCGCTCCGACCGCCAGTTTGCGGTACCGCATGACGTACGGAAAAAGGTTCCTGAGCGGCCGGACCGAGCGCCTGCGCTCGTCACCACTGACACCGATATCCGCCATGAGCGTTTCCTCTGGCCGCGTGTTCGTCATGCGCTTCAATATGCGCCTGCCGCGGCCTTGTGATTCAATTCCGGCTGATGTATAGGCTCGCCGACCGTTTTAGAAGCCGTGGCTTTTCATTAGCTGCGGCTTCGAGTTTTAAAAAGGGGCGCATCGACGCAGGCCATCGGCCCGTCACCAGCGCCGGCAAGCCAGGAACACGACAATGAAGGCCGATATCCATCCCGACTACCACACCATCAAGGTCGTCATGACCGACGGCACCGAATACCTGACCCGCTCGACCTGGGGCAAGGAAGGCGACACGATGAACCTCGACATCGACCCGACCACGCACCCGGCCTGGACCGGCGGCCAGCAGACCCTGCTCGACCGCGGCGGCCGCCTGTCGAAGTTCAAGAAGCGTTTCGAAGGTTTCGGCCTCTAAGCCTTTCTAAACGTGTCGCAGATCAAAACCCGCCGCCGAGGCGGGTTTTTTGTTGGCCACAGACGCTGCGGGAAACCCGACCAGGTTGTACCTACCCTTCCACCAGCTCCCGCAGCGCCATGCGCTTATAGGCCGCGACCAGCCTGTCGCCCTCCTCCCGGTCGACGGAGATCGCCAGCCGCATGACCGCCTCGCCCATCTGCCAGACTAGCAGCGCCGCCGTCTCCATCGCCACGGTATCTGCGCCGGGACGCAACCGCTTCAGCACCGCGACGAGGAATCGGGCATTGGCCCGGCTGTCGGCCAGTTCGAGTTCGCGCAAGGCCTTGTCGGCCTGCGTGCCCGACCAGATGTCGCGCATCACCGGTTCGGCCAGGAACATCCCGTAATAGATGTCGACCAGCTCCGAAAACGCCTGCTTCAGCCCTTCGGCGTCGCTGACGTCCTTCAGCGCCGCCGAAATGCAGGCCTGGCTTTCGGCGGTGTAGCGCTCGGCCAGCGCCCAGACGATCGCCCGCTTGTCGGGAAAGAACTGGTAGAGCGAGCCGATCGACACCCCTGCTCTTTCCGCCACCTCGCCCATGCGCATGGCATCGCTGCCTTGCTCGGCGATCAGCGCCGCGGCAGCGGCAAGCATCCGCTCGACCCGCTCGCGGCTGCGCTGCTGCGTCGGCGCTCGCCGGGGCATTGCGATTTCCTGGTCGAGCTTGGCGGCTACCCTGCCTTGCATGAGCTTCCTCCGAAAGATCCTCGAGAAACTGGCTTGACTCACAAAATACGAGGGTTTATCACGTTTTGCAAACATGAGGATTACTCATATTAAGAAAACGAGGAGATTCGAGATGACCGACACGTCACGGAAACCGATTTTGATCCTGGGCGGCACCGGCAAGACCGGCCGGCGGCTGGCCGAACGGCTGACCGCCCGCAGTATCCCGGTGCGGATCGGCTCCCGCGCAGGCACGCCTCCCTTCGACTGGTCGGACAAGAAAACCTGGGGCGCGGCCCTCGACGGCGTCGGCGCCGTCTACATCAGCTACTATCCTGACATCGCGGTGCCGGGCGCCGCCGAAACTGTCGAGGCGTTGGCCAAACTTGCCGTCGAGCGCGGCATCAAGCGGCTGGTGCTGCTCTCCGGTCGCGGCGAGACGGAGGCTCAGCGCGCCGAGGAAATGGTCAAGGTCTCCGGTGCCGATTGGACGATCCTGCGCTGCTCATGGTTCTCGCAGAATTTCAGCGAAGGCTTCCTCATCGAATCCATACTCGAAGGCGAAGTCGCCCTGCCGGTCGGCGCTGTCGGCGAACCCTTCGTCGATGTCGACGATATCGCCGATGTCGCCGAAGCCGTGCTGACGGAGCCGGGCCATGCCGGCCAGCTTTACGAACTCACCGGCCCGCGTCTGCTGAGCTTTGCTCAGGCCGTCGCCGAAATCGGCAAAGCCACTGGCCGCGACATCCGCTATCGGCGGATCTCGCATGCCCAATTCATCGAAACGGTGGCTGCGCACAACCTGCCGCCGGAATTCGCCTGGCTGCTCAACGAGCTCTTCACCGAGGTGCTCGACGGCCGCAACGAATCGCTGACCGACGGCGTGCAGCGCGCGCTCGGCCGCCGGCCGAAAGACTTCTTCGCCTATGCAATCGAAACCGCAGCCAGCGGCGTCTGGAGTAACTGAGATGATGAAAATTCTTCCCGCCCTCGCCTTCATTGCCGCGATCGGCTCTGGCGTGGTCGGCGGCGTCTTCTTCGCCTTTTCCAATTTCGTCATGGCAGCACTTGCCAGGCTGCCCGTCCCAGCCGGCATCGCAGCGATGAATTCGATCAACATCACCGTAATTACGCCCGCCTTCATGACGGCGCTTTTCGGCACCGGCCTCATCTGCCTGGTGCTGATTGCCGCTGTCATCATGGGCTGGAGCCAATCGGGCTCGTACTGGCTGCTTGCCGGCGCCGTAATCTATCTCGTCGGCAACCCGATCGTGACCATGGTGTTCAACGTACCGCTCAACGACGCCCTGGCCGCCGTCGACCCGGCCAGCAGCAACGGCGCCGCCGTGTGGGCGAACCATCTGCGCCAATGGGTCATGTGGAACCACGTCCGCACCATCACCGCGATCGTGGCGATGGCCTGCTTCATCCTGGCGCTGATTTGAAGAGAGCGGCCAGCGGATAAAACACCACCTCAGGCGGGGTCCGTCTTCTTGTGCGTCTTGCGGTCGGCGTGTCCCAGATCGCGCTCCGGGTCGATGACATCGCGGACCAGTTGCTTGAGCTTCGCCGCGTCCGGAAAACCGCCGTCGCGCTTGCGCTCCCAGATAAGCTGGTCGTTGCAGGAGATCGTGAAGATGCCGCCGGTGCCTGGCACCAGCGTCACCTCGCCGAGATCGGTGCCGAAGGTCGAGAGCAGCTCCTGTGCCATCCAGCCGGCTCTGAGCAGCCACTGGCATTGCGTGCAGTAGGTGATGCGGACGGCGGGCCGCGGCTTCTCGCTCATGTCGGATCGAGTTCCGCTCATACGGTCAGCCGATCAGGCCGCGCTGAGCTTGGCCATGGTTTCGTCGTCGACCTCGAAATTGGCGTAGACGCTCTGCACGTCGTCGTCGTCCTCAAGAGTGGCGACCAGCTTCATCAGCGACTGCGCCCGTTCTTCATCGACCGGCACGTTGTTCTGCGGCTGCCAGATCGGCTTCACCGACTCCGCTTCGCCGAGCGCGGCTTCGAGCGACTTCGATACCTCGCCGAGATTTTCGAAGCTGCAATAGACGGTGTGGCCTTCCTCGTCCGACTCGACGTCGTCAGCACCGGCCTCGATCGCGGCTTCCATCACCTTGTCCGCGCTGCCGGCCGAAGCCGGGTAATAGATCTCGCCGACGCGGTTCCACATGAACGACACCGAGCCGGTTTCGCCGAGCGCCCCGCCGGCCTTGGTGAAGGCGGCGCGCACATTGGACGCCGAGCGGTTGCGGTTGTCGGTCAGCACCTCGACGATCAGCGCCACGCCGCCGGGGCCATAGCCCTCATAGCGCACGGCCTCGTAGTTCTCGGCATCGCCGGCGGAGGCCTTGTTGATGGCGCGCTGGATGTTGTCCTTCGGCATCGACACCGCCTTGGCGTTCTGCACTGCAAGGCGCAGCCGCGGGTTCATCGCCGGGTCCGGCGTGCCGGTCTTGGCGGCGACGGTGATTTCGCGTGCCAGCTTGGAAAACATTTTCGACCGCACCGCATCCTGGCGGCCTTTCCGGTGCATGATGTTCTTGAACTGCGAATGGCCAGCCATGGCACCCCTGTCGTGTTCGGCTAGAGCATTTCTCGGCCGGGCGCGATCACCCGGCATCGGCAAATGCTCGAATTCAAAATTTCAGAACGCTGCAAGCGTGCCTGCGAAGGCCCGCGGCGCTCTCTGTCGGAATGGCCGGCTTATAGATAAATCGGCTCAATTCGTCCAGCCGGACCGTCGACCCTGACGGCGGACAGACCGAGATTGCCCTTGCAGCGCGGCATCATCCCTCCAGATCCGACTTCAGCCGGTCGAGGATGCTGATCGCATGGCCCGCATATTGGCCGATCCAGCGGTCGTGGATCTGCCTGATCGGCAGCGCGTTGAGATGGTTCCAGCGCTCGCGCCCCTCGCGCCTAGCCACGACCAGATCGGCCTCTTCCAGCACCTTCAGATGCATCATGACCGTGCAGCGATCCATGTCCGGGAAAGCCTCGCAGAGCGCCCCGGTGGTCTGCGGCTGATCCTTGAGCCGGTCGAGCAACTCGCGCCGGCGCGAGTGCGCCAAGGCCTTGAAAACACGATCGTCCGAGGTTGGGCTTGACATGTTATGTTTTTATAACATATTGTTTCACGAGGCAAGGAAGGAGCTGTGGATATGTCTCTTGGATTCAGGATTTCCGGACGCATCGGCAAGCCGGTCGCCGAAGTCTTCGACGCCGTGGTCAACCCGACGAAGCTCAGCGGCTATTTCACCACCATTGGCGGCGCCTCTGCTCCGCTGGTCGCCGGCACCACCGTCACCTGGTGGAAGACGGTGCCGGTCGAGGTCGACGAGGTGATCAAGGATAGGCTTATCGTGCTGCGCTGGGACGCGGCCGACACTGACGGCAAGCCGGCCTACAAGACACGCATCGAGATGAACTTCGAGCCGTTGGACGACGGCGGCACCTTCGTCACCATCGCCGAGGCCGGCTGGCACGAAGGCGAGGTCGGACTGAAGAAATCCTACCTCAATTGCGAGGGCTGGTCGCAGATGCTCGCCTGCATGAAGGCGTATCTCGAATACGGCATCAATTTGCGCGACGGCTATTATCGCGCCGAGATGAAAGGCGAGCCGGCCAACGAGACCAATATTTGACTCCCTTTGAGCGAGGAGGCCCGGCCGTGAAGGTAACGCCGTTCCTGATGTTCGAAGGTCAGGCCGAGGAGGCCATGACCCTCTATTGCGACACCGTTCCAGAAAGCCGCGTTGTCGACGTCACACGCTATGGCGCCGGTGAGGACGGACCCGAAGGCACGCTCAAGCTGGCCCGCGTCGTGATCGGCGGCACGGAGGTCATGGTCTTCAACAGCCCCGTGCATCACGCCTTCTCCTTCACGCCGTCGTTCTCGCTCTTCGTCGACTGTTCCTCCGAAGAGGAGCTCGATCGCATTGTCGGGGTGCTGGCCAAGGACGGCGCGTTTCTGATGCCGACCGACGATTACGGCTTCAGCCGCCGTTTCGCTTGGCTCAACGATCGCTTCGGCGTTTCCTGGCAGATCAACCTGCCCTAGTTTAATGCCCGCCGCCGGACCGCTGCTTCTTTCGACGCCGCGCCAGCATGTTGAGGCCCTCGACCAGCGCGGAAAAACCCATGGCGGCGTAGATGTAGCCCTTGGGCACGTGATAGCCCATGCCGTCGGCAATCAGCGTCATGCCGATCATCAGCAGGAAGCCGAGCGCCAGCATCACGATTGTGGGGTTCTTGGCGATAAAGTTGGCGAGCGGCGTCGCCGCCAGCATCATCACGCTCACCGCCACGATGACAGCGATGTACATGATGGCGATCTCGTCGGTCATCCCGACGGCGGTGATGATGGAATCGATCGAGAAGACGAGGTCAAGCAGCAGGATCTGGAAGATCGCCCCGGCCAGGCTCATCTGCAGTGTGCCGCCCATCATCGAGTCCTGATGATCCTGCGGATCGACCGTGTGGTGGATTTCCTTGGTCGCCTTCCAGACAAGGAACAGGCCGCCGGCGATCAGGATCAGGTCGCGCCAGGAAAAGCCATGCCCGAACGCCGTGAACACCGGTGTCGTCAATTGCACGATGATCGAGATCGTGGCGAGCAGCACCAGCCGCATGCCCAGTGCCGCCGAGATGCCGAGTTTGCGGGCGCGGGCGCGCTGCGCTTCCGGCAGCTTGTTGGTCAGGATCGAGATGAAGATCAGGTTGTCGATGCCGAGCACCACCTCCAGCACCACCAGCGTCAGCAGCGCGATCCAGGCTGTGGGATCGGAGACAAAGGCAAAGTGCGGCGCCAGGAACTCGACAAGCTGCATGGAGGTCGTCCCCTCTACGATCTAGAGCAGTTTTCGCGGGTTTCGTCGCCAGTTAGGTACGACCGGTGCTCATATCAATATCATGACCAGAAGGACGGCGCGGTTTCCTCGAGTCTCGGCCCGCGGCGAAACGGCGCGATCTTCTCGGCGAGCCCGGTGCGGTCGGAAATTTCCACGCCGACGCCGCACAGCGTCGCCGGTCCATTCGCGGCCTCGAAACGACCTTTCGGCACTTTCGACAGGAAGCGGTTGAGCGGCTCTTCCTTGTCCATGCCAAGCGAGGAATCATAGTCGCCGCACATGCCGGCGTCCGAAATATAGGCGGTGCCGCCGTTGAGTATCTGATGATCGGCGGTCGGCTGGTGCGTGTGGGTGCCGACCACAAGGCTGGCACGGCCGTCGACGAAATGCGCGAAGCACATCTTTTCCGAAGTCGCCTCGGCATGGAAATCAATCACTACCGCGTCGGCCTGTTCGCCAAGCGGACAGGCGGCAAGCTCGCGCTCGCCGGCCTGGAACGGATCGTCGAGCTCGGGATGCATGAAGACGCGCCCCATGATGTTGGCGACCAGCACCCGCGCGCCGTTCCTGGCGATATAGACGCCGGAACCACGCCCCGGCGTGCCCTTGGGAAAATTGGAGGGGCGCAGGAAGCGCTCCTCGCGCGGCGCGAAGACCAGCGCGTCGCGCTGGTCCCAGACATGGTTGCCGGTGGTGACGACATCCGCGCCCGCCGCGAGCGTCTCGCGAAAAATCTCCTCGGTGATGCCGAAGCCGCCGGCGGCGTTCTCGCCATTGACGATGACGAAGTCGAGCTTGAAGTCGGATATCAAGCCCGGCAGCTGTTCCCACACCGCCGTGCGCCCAGTTTTTCCGACCATGTCGCCGAGGAAGAGAAGTCTCATACGATCCCGCGTCGAAAGTCCGCCAAGCAAAAGCTGCATGACTTTCCGCAAAAGATCATGCGTTTCTCAACCGCTTTTCTACAATTGCGGCGTGAACCGGCGCAACCCGCTCCCGGTGAGTATTTCCGGGATGATCACATGATGGTCTTATACGGCACCACCGCCCCGTCCTAGCAGCCGAAGGCGACGTCTAACGCGCGCTCCGTCCGCGCAGCCAGAAAAACCAAACGTAGAAGACGGTGAAGCCGCCGGTACCTGCAAGGATCAACAGCATGCCGCGCCAGCCCTTCATTCCGGCGGTATCGAGGGTCGCTGGATCGCCGGGGTCGTAGTAGAATTTCACCTTGTCGCCGATCGACGCCTCGTGGAGACCGACAAGGTTTCCCTTTCCGGACCAGGTCATCGGCACGTCGTCAACCACATAGGCGAGGGCGACATTGATGCGCTCTATCGCGAGGCCATTTTTGTGCATTTCAGTGAAAGGACTGACATCCGTCACGGTAGCGACCGTCTGCCCCCAGGCGGCTTGGTGGTACAGGGTGGTTCCGGTGATATGCAATCCCATCGCAAACAGTGCTGCCGCGATCAGAGCAAACGGCATCAGGATGAATCGCATGAAGACAAAATCCCTTGCTAGCCTCAACTTGGATTGGATAGCAGGAATACTGTTGGATAGGTATTGGAATCGCGCGAAGCGGGTCGGAATATTCTAAGAGGCGGTAAACCGGCGTAACCCGCTCTCGGTGAGTATTTCCGGGATGATCACGTCATGGTTCTCATCCGGCACTTGCGCCACCTCTTGGCAGTCGAACGCAATGCCGATCAGCCGCGGCGGCAGCCCTTTGTCGGCCAGCCTGGCGATCGCTCGGTCGTAATAGCCGGCGCCGTAGCCGATGCGGTGGCCGCGCGCGTCGAATGCTGCGAGCGGAACAAACATGAGCGAGGGGTCGAGCTCTTCGGCCTCCTCGTGCGGTCCGACCGTGCCGAAACCCATCTCGACCATTGGCGCGCCGCGCACCAGCTCGCGGAAGACGATGGTTGTCTTGTCGAGGATCGCCGGCAGGCAAAGCCTGGCGCCTTTCTCGCGCAGCGCGAACATCAGCGGCCGCACATCGACCTCGGA
>NZ_RZSF01000273.1:0-9273 GCF_004023325.1 Mesorhizobium sp. M1A.F.Ca.ET.072.01.1.1
GGTAGACTTCGCCGGTCTTGGCGAACGGACTACTGATCGCAATCAGCGGCCCAGATGTGGTGGCGAGCGACGGGCGAACCGCGTTCAAAATTTCCTTATCGGTATTGGCGGAATATTCGTCCGACATGAAAAACGCGAGTTCATCGAAAACCGCGCCGATCGACGTGACGCCGCGCAACCCGCGCCATGTCGCCGCGCGCACTTCCAGTTCGATGCCGGTCTTGAGCTCGATAATGTCGGCGCCGATTTTTTCGACTTGTTGCGCGAACAGAGGCAACTCGGTGAAGATCGCCTTTGCATAGCCGAGCGCAATGCCGGCCTGATAGGCGTTGTAGGACATATATTGGAGTCGCCCGATCTCGCCGGGCACAAGAACGTCGCTCCAATCGCACAGGCTGGCGAGGTAGGCGGAGAGCACGCTCATGGCGCGCGTCTTGCCGCCGCGCCGGCCGACGATGGCCCAAAATTCCTCGACTGGCTGGAGGGGTTCTTGGTCGCGCATCGTCAGTTGCTTGAAGATGATGCGCTCGTCATCTGTAAGCGGCTCACCCATGATGGCGATGAGAAGGACCCGCCACGCGGCCCAACTATCCCCTTCGAGGATTGTCCCGAACAGGTCTGGGTCAGCGAGGGCTTCGCGCATGCTGATGAGGGGCTTCATGCTGATGCCCGCCTCTTGGCCGCGAGATGGCCCTGAATCGTCCTGGGAGGCTTCTCCTTGCGCTTCAGCCCTAGTCGTTCCAGCAGACGACCAAGGTTCCCGGCTGTTCGATTGTAGAGGTCAAGGGTTCGTTCCCCGACCGTGGGGTCCTCTGCGAAGCGCGTCTCAAGCTTCTCCAGTTCGATGGTCATGACGGCGACGCGCCGGATCAAGGACTTCTCGGCGGCTGACATAGCATCCAGCCCCCCTCGATCCTCCACGTGCTCCGCGACTATCTCTTTCATCCGTCTCACGTAGACGGAGCGCTCGTCTCTCGCGCCAAGGAGCGTGGCGCTGCCGTTTGCCATCTTGGAGCGTTGCGGGGATTTGGAGCCCTCGACTAACGCTTGACCGGGTAAGCTATCCATAGGCGAGTTTCCGGGGCTGATCGCCGGGCAAAATGCGGCAGATGCAGTTGCTAAAAGCCTTGTTAGACTTGAATTTGTGTGCACGTTACGCATTGATAGCGCTGCAAAACAAGGATTTTATTGCGGCATCTTCATCGAAGACTGAATAACTAACACTTATTCTGTCTGCGATACTACCAAGGGGCGCAGCTAATAACGGCTTCAATCCGGTATTTTTCGTCTCGGAATACAGCCGCCTACACGGGCGTCTCGCTGTTTCCAGTGCACTACTCGGGCGCGGGGCTGTTTCACGCTGTAGCGCCCGCCTAGCCGGCCTACCGCATACAGACAACCCGGTTTCCTTTGCCGCCCGCAGGGGTTGGGAGAAATTTCTTCCTTCCCCGCTTGTGGGCAACGCCACGACATTGGCAGGTGTTGCAGCACTAGTAGGGGCACCCCCCTTTAGGGGGGCCCCAGACTGCTGCACTCCTGCACGTGGCTCGGGCAGCGGTGCCGCAGTACTTAAAAAACGCGACTCCTGCACTCCTGCCGCCACGGTCAAAACGGCACCTTTTCGAGCTTGGTTAGTATCCATGTGGGCACAGGCTCGCGGTTCTTGTTCTTGCGCGTCTCCTCGATGATCAGTCCCCGCTCTTTCAACTCGTTGATTACCTCCTGAGCCCTCTTCCTCGCACCCTTGTGCCGAGCGAGTACTTCCTTGGCCTTAAGACCACGCCCCATGTCATAGTCGAGCAGTTCCCCGACAGCGTAGCCTGCCCAATCCTGTGACCTGATGTCTGCGCGTTGGTCTTCGTTCTCGAACAACTTCAGCAATGCTGGCAGTTGATCATCTTCGAACAGCGATCCCCCCTTGGGCGGCGTCCATGGTGTCGGAACACCCACCCAATCGCTTGGCTCTAGATCCTGCTCCTTGCCCGCATTGCCGACGGCGACGCTTTCGAGGAAATACCAACATCGCTTGTCCGCTGGAGGAGCTAGGTTCTGTTTGGCTGGTCGCTCATAGATGTACCGCCGGTAACTCGGCTTTTCCCTGCCGTGCTCATCGAAGCCAATCAGCCCGAAGTTGTCCGCTTCGGTTTCGTTCATTGTGTCGATGACGCGGGCCATGCGCACAGCGTCGGTGAACGCGCGTGCTCCGCGAATTGTCTCCACCGACTGCCCCTCGCCGTTGGTTTTGCGCGAGTGGTGGATGACTTCGACCGCGCACTTGCCCTTGCTGGCTAGTCGGCCCAGCTCCTTCACCACGGCATCGATCTGACCGTTGTCGTTCTCGTTGACGTTGTGCAGGCTTACGAAGGGGTCGAGAATGATCACGTCGATCTTGTTCGCCAACGCGAACTGGATCAGTTCATCAACGAGTTCAGACCAGACACGGACATCGTGCTTTTTGAGCTCTGCGATCTTGATCGGGTAATCCTGTCCCGAGTGAACGAACAGCTTCCCCTCAAGCTCTTTCGGGTCGAAATTGTAGTGACTGACCGTCGCTAAAAAGTGCCGCCAAATCTGGTGCAGATCGTCTTCGAGGTTGATGTAGAGGACGTTCAAGGGTCGGTGGTATATCCGCTGGTCCTGAATCATGCCTCTGTTGGCGAGCATCATCACCACTTCGGCTTGGCTAAGCGAGCTTTTGCCAATGCCGCCCGGTCCCGCTGTCGCTGAAACGAAGCCGCGCACATAGTGATGCCCGTACAGGCGATCCAAACGTGGAATGCTGCTGGCTGCGGGCCATACAGCGGGTGCGATAGCGGGCAGCTTGGGAACTTTCTCCTTCGACCGTTCGGCCAGTTGGAGCGGTTTCGCTTTGCCGTCTGATAGCGCCCGATCCAGCGTGCCTATCGTCTTTCGGAATTCGTTGCCCGCCAGCAGCCCACAGGTTTCGCAGGCGGCATCCAGCGCCTGTCTAACGTCATCCTCCGAAAGCTGCTTCGCTGCGATCACGCCGCCTAGAGTGAAGGCGATCTTGTTCAAGAGGCTATTGCGGCCAGGCTGCCGGCTCTCGGCCAACTTGTCGCATTCGGATGCTAAAAACCGCTTGGCGTCTTCGCTTGTGGCGATGTTCGGATTTTCCTCCGCCTCAGCGTTAGCCTGTTTAGGCGGAACGTAGAAATTTCGACCATGGTAACTCGGCCTTTCCTCATCGACGTGCGTCATATGCACGTAATTTGGGGCGTTCCTGTTCTTCATGTGCAGGAAACCCGGTAGGCGCATGACGCGGGGAAGGTCGTGCACGGCGGGATCGCTGCCGAATGTCTCGATCAGCCTTTTCTGCGAGCTACGGAAGTCAGCGAGGTCGAGCGTACCGGGTTCGATGCGGAAGTACGCATGCCCTTTGTGACCCGATGTCTTTACGACGATGTGAGGCGGCATGGTATGCTTCAACACATCATCGACAGGCCCGTTGTCCTTGTCGACGTAAAGCGCTCGTATGCCGACTATGTTTTCGGATTTCCGATCACCCGATCCGTCTGTTTTGTTGACCGTGAAGAAGATGCCCGCGCCGGCCGCGTTGAGGCGCTTCAACGTGTCCCCGTGCTGCGCGAGCGTTCCGTGCAGCGTCTTGGTAAGCTTCCTATCCTGACGCGCTTCGTCATCGTCAAAGGTCTGGAAGGTGAATTCCGGATCGGAATCGAGCAGCGTTAGAAAGCGCTCTGCTTCATCTAAATCGACGGATAGAGGATGGCTGTCCATGGTACCCTAAACCCTTGTATCAAAACGGTTTTGCGGGTACTTTGGGAGTGTGATCCCAGGGTCGATTTCCGCGTGAAACACCCTTTGGTCATTTCGATGTGGGACAGCATGGTGCTGCCCCTCAATTTCAACACCGCCTGAGAAGCGCGTTGCGGTGTTTGAAAACGGACGATGCGGATATTCTTCGGTTCCCACCCCAGACCGCCAAAGCGCCGACCCTGTTCACTCAGGGTCGGCGTTTTCATGCTACCTCACTTGTATGCTGCCGCAGATGCTGCTCGGCCCAGGCGTCTAGGTCGCAGCGACGATATTTCACCGCCTGGGGAAACTTGAGATACGGCGGGCCGTAGCCCTTGTGTCGTCCGATCTCGAGGAACTGGTGGGAGAAGCCAAGATAGTCGGCGGCCTGCTTGGTGTTCATGTATTCGCGAATGGTGTCGCTCATGGGAATCTCACTCATGAAGACGACCGCGCCTGCCTACGGTCCCCGAGTGAGCCCTATCCCCATCCCGTAGGGGCATCACGGCAGCATTGGGCGATGGTCCCAAGCGCCAAGCGAAGTTGGGCTGTTCCTTGCGAAGGAACTATCTGTCGGTGGTATTTTCGCTTTGCCCCGACAGACAATTTACAGCGCAAGCATACCGTTTTTTAGACGTTCGCATAGCGCTTTTTTACAGCGGCAGTTGCGGGTAGGAGAACTTCCAGATCGCCGCCTTAAGCGCGTTGGTGACCAACTGCTGGCTGCGTTTCAAATCGTCAAAGTCGGGGTGGTTATATCCCGCATGTGCATCGCCCGACTTTGGCAATGCGTGGTTGACGAGGAGCCGGCCATGGGTCGCCGGGATAGAAACCTTGTTCTCTGCAATCGACACGAACGTGTGGCGAAGCGTGTGCGGGGTCCAATCGCATGGAAAAAGCGCGACTTCCTTCTCGTTCAATTTCGGCTCGCTCACATGGCCGATTTTGCCGGCCCTAGTCCAAGCGGGGAAAACGAACTCACAATTGGCCCCGAACTGCGCCAGCGTGGTTTCACACGACCGACGACCACGCAGAAGGTCGAGCAAAAAGTCAGATAGTGGCAGCGTGAAAGGTTCGGTCTTGGTGATGGGGAAATGCACCAGTCCGGCGTCAAGATCGACCTGGCTCCAGCGCAGCGATGCCGACTCCTCTCGCCGCGTTCCAGTGAACAGGAACCATATGTAGAGATCGCGCCGGATTGGGTTCTGGATTTGATGAACGCCGGTCCACCACTCGGGTAACTGCGCATAGGGGATGACCGCCGTCCGGCGCGTTGCCGGATAGAAATCCACATTGACGGTGGGCGTCGCATCTAGCGCCGGGTACTCCCGGCCGATACGCCGCCAAATAGCGCTGAGCGCCCGCATGGTGGCATTTGCTGCGGATTTGCCGTGCTTCTCCCCAATCAGATGATGTCGAGCGTTGGCGGCGGTACGCGTGATCTCTGCCATCGGGCGGTCCAACCAGTCCGAGCAATAGCGCTGAAGGTCGGCCCTATATCCCGCCCCGGTTCTTGGCGACCGTTCCTTGGCAACCAGATATCGCTCATATTTTTCGAGCGCCTCACGCAGGGTCATGTTGTTGGCGGCAGCGGCTTTTCGCTCCCCGGTGGGGTCAATCCCGCCTCGCATCTTCCCCATCAACTGCTCGGCCTGCTTGCGCGCCTGATCAAGCGTAATGTCGCCATATCTGCCGATCGCCACGCGTCGGCTCTTTCCCTTGACGTCGCGCTGGACGACGAACGTTTTGCTTTTGGCTCCGACGACTACGCCGAAGCCCCTCAGGCTAGTGCACCACCAGTGCTCCTGAGCCTTGGTTGGAGGGGGTAGGGCGTCAATTGCCCCCTTGGTCGTGAGCTTCGCTTTTGGCATCGAACTCTCCTTACTAAGGTTTTTAGTAAGGGTCCTGTGTAAAACAGTTTACTCCGGCCGCGCAAACTTTTTCCGCGATTTGTATAGATTTTTCAAGGGTTATGCGACCTTACTAAAGCGGTATGGGGTGTTTCTAAAAGCTAGCAGCGCAAACTCTTAATCAGCGGGTCCACAGTTCGATCCTGTGCACACCCACCAAATTCTTTTCATAAAGCGGCCAGAAAACAAGCGAGATGGGCACCAGTCCTACTGCGCTGTCCTGTTCAAGCTGGCCTTGAACTTGACCTTCATCGTGATCTGGCCGGTCACCGTAACCTGCGATCCGCCATAACCACCGACATTGCGATCCCGGGCATTGACGTTAGTTGTCATGCCGGTGATTTCGCAGGTGTCGGCGACAGTCTCGACCACCATGGCGCAACTGACGGCCGCGACCTTGTAGAAAGAGCGAAGTGCGGCCTGCTGCTGGGCGGCTGCGTCCTCGTCGTCCTTGACCGGAAGGGTCATCGAAATCGACGATTGGATTCTGGCATATCCGTCTTCGCCGGGGCGAAGCGGGCGAACATATTGATCTTGGGCAAGGACCGGCAGTGCCATCCCAGCAAGAAACGTAACAAATATTAGGCCCTTCAAATACATCGTTTCGATCTCCCGTGAAACATCTCTGTCGCACGAAACAATCAAGACGACGTTATTTCGTCATTTCAACAGCGTTGAAATTTTGAAGGAAGATTATTTTTCCGAAACGCCGGCTTCCGCGAAACTCGCCATTCTCGTATGACACTCCAGCGCCGAGCGGACGATGTTGACGGCAAGGCAGGCGCCGGAGCCTTCGCCGAGCCGCATGCCGAGGTCGAGCAGCGGCGGCAGGCCCAGCGCTTCGAGCAGGCGGCGATGACCGGCTTCGGCCGAGACATGGGCGGCGACGGTGTGCGCCAGCCCGGTCGGGTGCAGCCTTGCCAGCGGCGCCACGGCGGCGGTGCAGACGAAGCCGTCAAGCAGCACCGGCACGTTGTTCTTGCGCGCGGCGAGCGTGGCGCCGAAGATCGCCGCAAGCTCGCGTCCGCCAAGCGCTCCGGCGATCTTCAGCGGGTCGGAAAGCGAATCGGCATGGCGCTTCAGGCCCGCCTCTATGGCGGTGATCTTGCGGATCAATCCGGCATCATCGACGCCGGTGCCGCGGCCGGTCCATTTTTCCGCGCCGCCGCCGAAAAGAGCGGCCGAGATCGCTGCTGCCGGCGTGGTGTTGCCGATGCCCATCTCGCCGAAACAGACGAGGTCGAGATCGTTGGTCACGGCGTCGTAGCCGGCCGAGACCGCGGCGAGGAAGGTCTGCTCGTCCATGGCCGGCGCTTGCGTGAAATCGCCGGTCGGGTGGTCGAGATCGAGCGGGATGACGTCGAGCCTAGCGCCGGCGACGCGGGCGAGCTGGTTGATCGCAGCGCCGCCGCCGGCGAAGTTCGCCACCATCTGTACAGTGACTTCCGAAGGATAGGCCGACACGCCCTGCGCGGTGACGCCGTGATTGCCGGCAAACACGAAGACCTTGACCGCATCGAGCTTCGGCATGTCGCGGCCCTGCCAGCGGGCCAACCACGCGGCGATCGTTTCCAGACGGCCGAGACTGCCCTGCGGCTTGGTCAACGTGTCCTGGCGACGGGCAACGGCGGCGGCGGCCGGATCGCTGCCGCCGGACAGATCGAGGCAGGCGGCGCGAAGGTCTTCGAGCGATTTGAACGAAGTTGTTTGGGGGGACATGAGGGCAAGGTCTCCGAAAGAGAATCAGGAAAGGCAAACGGAAGCGACAAGCAGCACGGCGATCTCGCCGAGCTGCTGCAGCGCGCCGATCGTGTCGCCGGTCTGGCCGCCGATCTGGCTGAGGCAGAGCGCACGAAAGGCGGCAAACACCAGGCCAAGCAGGACGACCGCGGCAATTGCGCCGCCGAGGCCGAGCGCCAACAGCGCCACGGCTCCGAGCGCGGCGCCAACGACGGCGGTTTCGGCAGTGACCGAGCCCGCGTCGGCCGACAGCCCATCGGGGCGCGCCGGCGGCAGAAGATGCATGAAGGCGCCGAACAGGCCGCGCGAGGCGGCGTGCGCTGCCAAAAGCGCCAGGAAGGTGTGGCCAGGGCCGGCCAGTTCCGAAAGCGCGCTCCAGCGGATGAGCAGCGAGATGCCGAGCGCCGCGGCGCCATAGGCGCCGATGCGGCTGTCGCGCATGATCTCCAGCTTCTTCTCGCGCGTCCTGCCGCCGCCGAATCCATCGGCGATATCGGAGAGCCCGTCCTCGTGCAGGCAGCCGGTGACAAGCATCGTCGCTGCAAGCGCGAGCGCCGCAGCCGGACCGGCGGCAAGGCCCAGGGCGCCAACGATGGCGTAGACAAGCGCGCCGATGACTGCGACGGCGAGACCGGCAAAGGGTGCCGCCCAGATCACTTCGGCTAGGCTGCGGCCGCCGAAATCGCTCGACGGCAGCCTCAGCCGCGTCAAGAAGACAAGGCTGAGGCCTATGTCGTCGAGCAATCGCCGAGGCTCGGAAAGGCCGCCGCTCATGCGCCCCTCGCAATGGCATGGAAGAAAGTGCCGCTGACATGGCCGCGCCGGTAACCCGACGCGCCCAGCGGATTGCCCTGGCCGTCGGCGAGGTCCGCCAGCGGCTCGTCATTGCCTGTGGCGGCGATCTGCGCATAGTGGAACTCATGGCCGCGGATGAGCATGCCTTCGCTGCCAAGCGGACACCCGGCGCGCAGCCGCGCCTCGCGATAGCCGAGGTTCATCTTGCGCCTGGCGAAGCTGGTCGAATGGCCAAGCAGGCCAAGCATTTTATGGCTCTCGCCGTCCGCATCCTCCAGCACCTCGCCCAGCACCATGAAGCCGCCACACTCGCCATGCACTGGCTTGGTCGCGGCGAAACGCGCCATTCCCGCACGGAAGTTGCCAGCGGCCGCAAGCTTGCCGGCATGCAGTTCTGGATAACCGCCTGGCACCCAGCAGACATCGCAATCTTGGCTCGGCGCTTCGTCGGCAAGCGGTGAGAAGGGCACGATCTCGGCGCCAGCGTTTCGCCAGTATGAGGCGACGTGCGGGTAGAGGAAGGTGAAGGCGGCGTCCTCGGCCAGCGCAATGCGCTGGCCTGGCGGCTGCAATGCCTCGCCGAAGTCGCCGGCCGCGGGTTCAAGAGGAGACGCCAGCGCGAGAATGGCGTCGATATCGAGCGACTTCTCGACCATATCGGCCAGCCGGTCGAGATGCGCCATGAGGTTCTCGTGCTCCCCTGCCTGGACGAGGCCGAGATGCCGCTCCGGCAGGTTGAGCGTCGGATCGCGCATGATGGCGCCGACCACCGGCAGGCCGATCGCCTCGATCGCGTCGCCCGCCAGTCGGCGATGGCGCTCGCTGCCGAGGCGGTTGAGCACGACGCCGGCCATGCGCACATCCGGATCGTAGGTGGCAAAGCCCTTGGCGACGGCGGCGGCCGTGGTCGACTGGCCGGAAACGTCGAGCACCAGAAGCACCGGCAGGCCATAGAGCCGGGCGAGATCGGCGGCCGAACCCGAACGGCCTTCCGGCGCGGGAATGCCGTCGAAAAGGCCCATCGCGCTTTCGAGAATGACGTACTCGGCACCAC
>NZ_RZSF01000274.1:0-9151 GCF_004023325.1 Mesorhizobium sp. M1A.F.Ca.ET.072.01.1.1
GTGTTCTCAATGGACGGCATCATCGCCAATCTCGGCGGCGTTTGCGATCTCGCCGAAAAGTACGGCGCGATGGTTATGGTCGACGACAGCCATGCAGTCGGCTTCGTCGGCAGGCACGGGCGCGGCTCGGCAGAACATTGCGGTGTCGAGGGCCGCATAGACATCCTCACCGGTACACTCGGCAAGTCGCTTGGAGGCGCGTCGGGCGGATACACGTCAGGCAGGCGCGAGGTCGTCGACTGGCTTCGCCAGCGCTCGCGGCCATACCTTTTCTCCAATACGCTGGTACCAGCGATTGCAGGGGCTTCGCTGAAGGTCTTCGACCTGATCGAACAAGGCGATGTGCTGCGCAAGAAGCTCTATGCCAACGCCGACCGCTTTCGCAGGAAGATGACAAGGGCAGGGTTTAGGCTGGCCGGCGCCGACCACCCGATCGTGCCTGTGATGTTGCGCGATGCAAGCCTCGCACAACAGATGGCCGAGAAAATGCTTCAACGCGGCATCTATGTGGTCGGTTTCTTCTTTCCAGTGGTGCCACTCGGTCAGGCGCGCCTCCGCACGCAAATGTCTGCGGCGCATTCAACTGCGAATATCGATCATGCCGTTGAGGCATTCGCCGAGGTGGGCAGGGAACTGAGAGTAATCTGATGTCCAAATAATATTGGGGGCATACGCCTTGGTGGTGCGATTGCTGGTGTTTGGCGCAGCCCTCGGTGGGCGACAAGATAGAAATGAGCACGGAGGCCGAGGATTTAGTCTATATTCTTGAGGCGAGGCTGGGCGCTTTCATTTTGACTGGAAATGGACCGACCGAGCCCGAAGTTTATGATTGGCGGCTGCGAGATTGATGAAGGCTGCGAAGCTCTGGTCCGTTTTGTCGGCTCGCATGGCGATACGCTTGAATTCCTTGAGTTTGGCGAAGAAGTTCTCGATCAAGTGGCGCCATTTATAGAGTTCCTTGTCGAGCGGCAGGGGAAAAGTACGACGTGAACGCTGGGAAATAACGATCCTGGCGCCGCGCTCATTCAGGTCGGCAATGATGGTGTTGCTGTCGAAGGCTTTGTCGGCGATCAAGCCGCCGAAACAGACACCATCGATGAGCGGTGCGACCCCCACGGTATCGAACAGTTGGCCGGTCAAAAGAACAAAGCGCACCCGCAAGGCGGCCATGTCGGGCAATCGGCGCGCCTGCGGCGCGGCATCCAGTTGGTCGGCCAGTTCGCTCTCGCAGGCGCGCTCGTGAGCCATTGCGAGAAGATCCACCATGACGCGGCAGCCCCCCGCTCCGGCGGCCGCTCCATGAGCATGTCGAAGGTCGTGTGGATCTCACTCCATGAATTCCTGCTTTTCACCAGGCTGTTTCGAGTACCACCACGATCTGCGCCTAAGGGACCGACCAGTGTGACTCTGCCACCGAAGCGAGTCGAGCGCTGCCCGCGACATCCGGCTGTGCCGGAGCGCGCACATGACAGGCGACGACGCGCCCGTCCGCCATCGGCACCAGAGGCGGCACCTCGATCCGGCATCGTTCGACGGCGAGTGGGCAGCGCGGATGGAAGGCGCACCCTCTCGGTGGATTGATCGGGCTCGGCACCTCGCCCTCGACGGGCGCCTCCAGCCGAACTCGCGTCGGATCCGGGACCGGAGCTGCCGCAATCAGCGCCTCGGTGTAAGGGTGGACAGGCTTGGCGAACAGCGCCTCGCACGAGGCGAGTTCGACGATCCGTCCCAGGTACATAACCGCGACGCGATGGCCGATGTGCTCGACGACGCCAAGGTCATGCGAGATGAAGACAAAAGCGATGCCCATCTGCTGCTGGAGATCCAGAAGCAGGTTCAGGATCTGTGCCTGCACAGAGACGTCGAGAGCTGAGACAGCCTCGTCGGCGACGATGAGCGAGGGCTGAAGAGCCAAGGCTCGCGCGATGCCGAGCCGCTGCCGCTGGCCGCCCGACAGTTCGGACGGGAGCCTGTCCATCATCTGAGGCGACATGCCGACCTTTCGCAGAAGTTGCGCAGCAAGCGCCTTGCGCTGCTTGCGACTCAGGCGCTCGAAATTCTCGACGGGTTCGGTGATTATTTTTTCCGCGCTAAGGCGCGGGTTGAGCGATGAATACGGATCCTGGAAGATCATCTGCATCCGCCGGCGCCACGCGCGAAGCTCATGCTTATTGAGACCCGCAATGTCGGTCCCGTCGATCAGCGCGCGCCCCGCCGTCGGTTCGGTGAGTCGCATCAGGAGCCGCGCAACGGTCGACTTGCCGCAGCCGGATTCGCCAACGATGCAGAGCGTCTCGGCAGCCTCGACGGAGAAGGATACATCCTCTACCGCCCGCACCACCGGGATGGTCTTCCTTAGGAACCCCGCACTGAGCGGATAATGCTTGGTCAGGTTCTCGACTTTCAGTAGAGGCAAGCTCATGCGCCGACCCCCTCTTCGGCTCGCCAGCAAGCGGCGGCGTGGCCCAGCCCGAGGTCAATCATGACGGGCGTCTTCTCGCGGCAAATATCGATCGCGAACGGACAGCGAGGCGCAAAGCTGCATCCCACGATCGGCTCGCGCAGGCTGGGTACAATACCAGGGATTTCTGGAAGGCGGCGCTGTCGGCCGCGCCGCCGATCAGGCACTGAGCGCATGAGGCCTTGGGTATAGGGGTGCGAGGGGCGCGAAAACAAATCAATTACACTCGCCTGCTCCACGATACGGCCGGCATACATGACAATCACGCGTTGACACGTCTCTGCTACAACGCCCAGATCGTGCGTGATGAACATGACCGCCGTTCCCGTACGCTCTTTCAGTTCAACCACCAGCCGCAGAATCTGCGCCTGGATGGTAACGTCGAGCGCCGTCGTAGGCTCGTCGGCAATCAAGAGTTCCGGTGAGCAGGCAAGGGCCATGGCGATCATGGCGCGCTGGCGCATGCCGCCCGACATTTCATGGGGATAGTTGTTGACCCGCTGTTCAGGGTCCGCGATGCGCACGAGACGCAGCAACTCTTGCGCCTTGGCCATTGCGTCTGATTTGGTGGCCTTGGTGTGGATCTGCACCGCCTCGGCGATTTGGTGACCGACGGTGTAAACCGGGTTCAGGCTGGTCATCGGCTCCTGGAAGATCATAGCGATCCGGTTGCCACGGATTTGTCGCATCTCACGGTCCGAGAGTTTCAAGAGATCGCGTCCGCGAAAGCGGATCTCGCCGCCGACGGTCCTGGCGTTCAGCCTCGGCAGCAGGCGAAGGATCGAAAGAGCAGTGACGCTCTTGCCGCACCCGGATTCGCCGACGACGCCGAGTGTTTCGCCACTCTTGACTTGGAAACTGATGCCGCCCAGCGCGCGGGTGACGCTGTCTTCGCCGTAAAAGTGGGTCTCGAGGTCTCGAACGTCGAGAAGGACGTCATTGCCTATTGTTGTATGCATTTGCATCTCAGCGCCTCCGCTTCGCACGGGGGTCGAACAGGTCGCGCAAGCCATCCCCAAGAAGGTTGACCGCAAGGACCATGAACGCAAGGCAGATGCCGGGAGCGAAGACGGTCAAAGGAGTGATGGCGAGATACAAGCGAGAGCTAGAGATCATGTTCCCCCAGCTGGGGATATCGGGCGGCACTCCTACGCCGAGAAAGCTTAGCCCGGCCTCTGTCAGAATCGCGTCTGCGCAGACAATGGCGCTTTGCACCATAAGCGCTGGTATAGTGCTCGGCAGGATATGCCGCCACAGCACCTTCGGCAGGCGCGCACCGCCACAAATTGCGGCTTCGACATAGGGACGCTCCCGAACACTCATAACCACCGAACGAACCAGCCGGGTGACGCTTGGCAGTTGGACGATCGTAATGGCGAAGATGAGGATACCGACTCCGGGGCCGGTCAGGGAAATCAGTGCAATAGCAAGCAGAACCGTCGGGATCGACATCAGCCCATCCATGACCCGCATGGCGATGCTGTCGAAGCCGCGGCTATAGCCGGCGAGGACACCGATCAGAAGGCCGCCGAGAGCTGCGCCTGTGGCCGAGGTCAATCCGACGATTAGAGAGATCCGGGCGCCGAACATTGTTCGTGCAAACACGTCTCGACCCAGATTGTCACTCCCGAACCACATTTCGGACGAAGCTGGCTGAAGCCGTTTGAATGGATCCATGTTCAGAGGATCGCCAGCGTAAAGCGGGGCAGCGAGTGCTAGAACGACCATTAGCGCCAAGAGGCCGCCGCCAAGCAAGACGAGCGGATGCCGCCTTGCGAGACGCGGCAGGTCAGATATTTGCAGGCGGCCCGTCGAAACGGCTTCAACTGGTGCAGAGAGGAGTGTCATATCAATACCGGATGCGAGGATCGACCAGGGTGTAGGAAAGATCGATCGCCAGATTTATCAAGACGTACAGGCCCGAAACGAGGATGAGCACGCCTTGAATGATGGGGTAATCGCGGTTGTTAATCGCATCCACAACCAAGCGACCCACGCCAGGTACATTGAAAACAGTTTCCGTGATGACGACACCGCCGATCAGGCCTGCGAAACTCAAGCCGATCACGGTGAGGATCGGAGCACCTGCATTTTTCAGAGCATGGTGGAAAAGCATGGCATAGGACGACGCGCCCTTGGCAGCGGCCGTCCGCATATAGTCTTCCGACAGGACCTCGAGCATGCTCGCTCGCGCTATCCGCGCGATGAAAGCAATATAAGCAAGACTCAAAGTGAGAGTCGGCAGGATCAGGTGCACAAACCAGGGCTCGAGGCCTTCGCCAATCGGCCGATATCCCTGGACCGGTAGCCAATGCATGCTGATCGCGAACAAGTATATCAAAAAGAAGCCGATGACGAAGACCGGGACCGAAAAACCCAGTGTCGCGAACGCCGTAAGCATGCGGTCGACGAGGCCTCCAGCCCGCCATGCGGCAAGAATGCCGAACGAAACCCCTACCGTCACCGAAAGGATCATCGTCAGGATTGACAGGGAAATGGTCGGTTCAAGGCGCTGTGAGATGAGTTCGAGGACCGGTCGCCCGGCGAAGATCGAAGTGCCGAAATCGCCGCTGAACATGTCGCGTATCCAACGAATGAACTGAACCGGCATGGGATCGTTCAGGCCCAGCTTTTCACGAATGCCAGCGATCATTTCCGCCGTGGCTGACTTGCCCGCCATGATCGCGGCCGGGTCGCCGGGCGCCAGCCTCAAGAGCAGGAAGACGAAGACCCCGACCATCGCCATGACGGCGATGGTCGAAACTAGTCTGCGAATGATGTAGGCAACCATCACGTCGACGCTTTTTGCATGTTCCACATTGCCAAAAGGTGCGGCATCTCGATGAGTCCAGTGACTGCCTTGCTACGCGCCAACGGCGAGATAGTTTGGCCAAGTCTAACGTCGCCGACGAACTCCCACCAAATTGCTTGCATCTTGCGGGCTAGCACCTTGCGTTCGTCGAGCGTTTCGACATCAGCCCATTTGGCCCGCAGGGCCTCATACTCGTCGTTCTTCGGCCAGCCGTACCAGGCCTTGTCGCCGTTTGCACCTAGGAAGGGTGCGGAGATTGGATCGCCTTGGACGTAGTCAGGGTCATCCGTGATGAAGATGCTCCAGCCGCCGCTCTCAACGGGGCCTTTGTTGGCCCGTCGCGCCGCAACCCCGCCCCAGTCGCTCGGTGCAAGCTCGGCATTGACTCCGATCTTCTGCAGCGTGGCCGCCAGAAGCTGCGAGGCGGCGTGGGCCGCCGCCCAGCTCGTGGGGTCGAGAATGACGACCGTCTCGCCCGCGTATCCCGCCTCCTCGAAGAGTTGCTTAGCCTTTGCGGGGTCGCCGCCCTTCTTGTACCACCCCGTGTTTTCGTCATTCGAGTAAGGGGTGGTGTTTCCAAATATCGAAGTGACGGGGCGGCCATATTTTGGATCGGGGGCAGTGACGCTCAGAAACGCCTCTTGATCGATCAGGTGAAGCATCGCCTGGCGCGCCTTCACGTTGTCGAACGGCTTCTGCAGATGATTCATGCGCAGACACATGTCTGTGCCCGCCTTGTTCAGAAGTTGCAGTACAAGGTTAGGATCGCTCTCGATCACGGGGTAAAGATCGGCGGAGGGCCACATCACCAGATCGATCTCACCCGCTTGCAAGGCTGCCAAAGCAGTCTGCTGATCGGCGATATTATCCCAGATGACGTGATCGATCTTGACGACCTTCCCGCCGGCGTACCCACTTGATGGCTCACCGCGCGGTACGTATTTTTCGTTCCGATCGTACGCGAAGCTCGCGCCCGGCTTAGCAAGAGCATGATTGACCTTGAACGGCCCCGATCCGATATTCGCTGTCACCTGCTCGGTTGCGGGGCGGCTAGCGTCCTTCTCGTGCATGATGAACGGGACCGGCTGCGAGACCTTCGCCAGCAGGTCGATCAATAGCCCCAGTGGCTCTTTAAGCGCGATCGTGAAGGTCTTATCATCCTTCTTCGAGATATCCTTGGCCCGCTCCATGAGAATTTGCCCTCCGGAATCCACTTGGCCCCAGCGGCGGATCGAAGCGACACAGTCGGCCGCGGTTACGGGAGTGCCATCATGCCAGCCTAAGCCATCCCGGAGCTCGAATGTATAGGTCTTCTTGTCGTCGGAAACGCCCCACTTCCCTACCATTTGCGGCTGCGGCTTCAACTGGGAGTCGAGTGCGAACAGCGTTTCGTATATGGCCATGCCATGGATGGAGGTACGGTCATCCGACGAAAAGATCGGATCGAAAACGGTAAGGTCACCCATCATCATCCGCACCGTTCGCGCGGCGGTTGGCTCTGTCTGCGCCCGCAGTACCGACGGCATCGATAAAGCGGTCCCAGCGGCCATGCCCATTTTAATGAGGTTGCGGCGAGAGATTGTCATGTTCCAATTCCCCTTTCGAGTTGACGGCGCGATTAGTCGGCGCTTCTACGGGTCCTGTCCACACCACGGCCATTTGCTAACCGCGACATGATCGGGCGGTGACATATAGGGACTGTAATACCTAGACTAAGAACGTTTGCGCCAAAAGAAGCCTACTGCTGCAATAGGGCCCCCACGCAGCCGAGTTGTTTGAAACGTCTGGGCCTCTACCCAAAGCTCGAGCGCTTCGGCATCGCGGCGCGCAGACCCCACATCATCCCGTAGGCGCCAGCATGCAGGAACAGCGGAAACTGGTTGGCTGGGGCTCTGGTGCAGGATGTGCGGTCGGCGGCGAGATGGGTCTTCCACGATTTGATGTGGTTCTCCGCCGCTCCGCGCCGGGTCCGCGTAGATCGCCTTAGCCTTGCCACCGGCCAGATTGGTGATGATGAAGCGGTGTCAGTACCTTGGGTACCGACCTCGACGCAAGCGATGATGCGCTCTACGCGGCTCGCGCCGCCAAAGAATTCCTTGAGGCGGCGGACCTTGTTCGTTTTCGCCGACGCCTCAAAACGCGCCAGCGTGCTGGCTTCCAGATCCGCGACCTGCTTGCGTAGCGTTACCTCGGTTCTTGAACTCGTTCATGACGCGCAGCCAGAATTTGGCGCCTTCCGTCTGCTCAATCCAGATACCCAATATCTCCTTGCCACCGTCGGGCAGGATGCCGAGCGCAATGTAGACCGCCTTGTTGCGGACGAAGCCCTCGTCGCGGACCTTGACCCGGATGGCATCGAAGAAGACCAAGGGAACGCCGGCATCCAACGGCCTGCTATGCCCTTCGGCGACCTCCTCAAGCACGGCGTCGGTGACGGCCGAGATCAGGTCCGGCGAGACGTCGATGCCATAGAGTTCCTCCAGGTGACCGCGGATCTCGCGCACGCTCATGCCGCGTGCATACATGGATACGATCTTGGCGGCGAAATCGGGAAAGCGGCGTTGATACTTGGCGATCAACTTCGGGTCCAAGGAGCCGGAACGCTCACGCGGGATCGAAAGTTCGAGCTTCGACGTGCCCGCCAGAACCGTCTTCTTCGGATGTCCGTTGCGGCGGTTCGCCAGCCCTTCGCCCGCTCCTCGTCAAGATGAGCATCCAACTCCGGCCGTGCTGGATGTAGTCCGAAACGTCCGGGAACATGACATCCCAATCTCGATCTCAGCCTCATCAGCAGGGGCATTAACAGTACGCCAACGGCGAAGCTTCACCGGATTCGCACCATTAACATGCGTATTCGAACGGGGCTACGAACTGCCCCCGCGACAGCCGCATCTTTTTGGCGCCGACCAATATCAAGCTCGAAATAAATATACCGCCCAGTGGCGCACTCATAGGGTCGTAGGTCCCACGTGTTCTGTCAGTAAAGGCTGCTGGCCGGAAACGGGGGGCGAGCAACTTGGGAGGCCAGACTACCGGTCGCTGGTTTGCCTGAAGCAGGAGGGAGTGTCCAATGCGGCTCATGGAGAGCACCCCTGAAGATCCGGTGAAGTCAGAGTGATATCTTCGTTTCAGAGACCCGCTGAGATTGGTTCGAGCGTTTCACTGTGACAAACTGATTGGGCTGCGTGATTGCAGCGGGTCATCTTATAAAGGTGCTGTTCAATACGGAGACGGGAGAGATCAGCAACTGCTGACGCCGACGGAGCAACCCCCCAAGGAAACTCTCAGGCAAAAGTGACCGTGCCGCAGAACGATCTGGAGAGAGGCGCCTTGAGCGTCCACCGAAGGGGAAAGGCGGACCGCTGTCCGTTTAAGCTCTCAGGTACAGTGACAGATTTGGGGATGAGCCGCAGCCAACCGCCCTGCAACCTTTGTTCTGTCTGGAGAGTGAAATGCCCAGGATTGTTGTAATCGGCGCCGGTATCGCCGGCGTCTCGACGGCGTATGCCCTTTTGCAGCAGGGCTACAATGTGATCGTGGTTGAGCAGGAGCGCTACCCCGCCATGGAAACCTCATTCGCAAATGGCGGCCAGCTCTCGGCCAGCAATGCCGAAGTCTGGAACCATTGGTCCACCATCCTCAAGGGGGTCAAGTGGATGGTCCGGCGCGACGCGCCGCTGCTGATGAACCCGGCGCCCTCGTGGCACAAATACAGCTGGCTCGCCGAGTTCGTGTTGAACATCCCCCGGTATCGCGAGAACACCATTGCGACGACACGGCTGGCGATCGCCGCTCGCAAATACATGTTCGAGATTGTGGAGCGGGAGCACATCGATTTTGACCATGTCCGTCGCGGCATCCTTCATGTCTACTGGGAC
>NZ_RZSF01000275.1:0-9132 GCF_004023325.1 Mesorhizobium sp. M1A.F.Ca.ET.072.01.1.1
CCATTGGCCGAAAGTTTCGGCGCGCCATGCTTGGCCAACAGCAGCGGCCCGTAGAACTTGCTGTCGACAACTTTTTGCGCCGCCGAAAGCTCGATCTCGGGCAAAAGCCGGTAGGCGCCTTCGATGTCGGCCGCCGTGCTGACGATATGCTCGAGCCCGCCGATGCGCGCGAACAGCGCCGCGACCTCGGCCTCGCGGCTGATGTCGACCACCGCCGCTTCCAGCGCGGCCGGGCAGCCGAGCTCATCGCGCGCGGCGTTCAGCCTCGCTGCATTGCGCCCGGCGATGATGACGCCGGAGCCTTCGGCGAGGCAGCGCCTGGCAAGCGCCAGCCCCATGCCCGAACTGCCGCCGACGATCAGGATTTTTGTCTCGTCCATGTCCATGCCTTTCTTTTGCATGGACGGTGATGTGGCAGGCCGGCCGGCGGAGCGGAAACGGAAGAAACCGATAGTGTTATCGGAGAGTCCGATGGTTGGCTGGCGCGGCTTTGATAATTCAACCAGGCAGGGCAGGGGGGCGCGAAGAAACGCGGCCTTAAATTCCCACGAGTATAAGCTAAGGCGGCGGCGTCTCGACAGGGCTGGCGGGACAGCGCGCCCTCTGGTCTGCCGGCCGTCTCCCCAACAAAGGGGGAGATCGGAGCCTCGGCTCAGGCAAGAAGGAACACCGATGGCCCCCATCAAGGTCGACTCGAGTAAGGTCCACGAGTTCTCGGACGCCGAAAGCTTCTACGCCTGGCTCAGCCAAAACCAGGCCGGCGAAAGCGAGGTCTGGATCAAGATCCACAAGGTCGGCTCTGGCCTTGCTTCGATCACGCCGAAGGAAGCGATCGACGTCGTGCTCTGCTTCGGCTGGATCGATGCGGTGCGCAAGTCGCTCGACGAGAAGAGCTTTCTGCAGCGCTACACGCCGCGCGGCAGGAAGAGCATCTGGAGCAGGATCAACGTCGACAACGTCGCGCGCTTGATCGAAGAGGGCCGCATGACGGAGCATGGCCTGCGCGAAGTCGAGGCGGCCAAAGCCGATGGCCGCTGGGACCGCGCCTATGGCGGCTCGAAAGAGATGACATTTCCGCCCGACCTGCAGGCCGCGATCGATGCCGAACCGAAGGCCAAAGCGATGCTGGCAAAGCTTTCGGCGCAGAACCGTTTCGCGCTCGCCTTCCGCGTCCACAACATGAAGACCGAGGCGGGGCGCAAGAAGAAGATCGAGACGTTCGTCGAAATGCTGAAGCGCGGCGAGACGATCTATCCGCAGAAGAAGTAAGGCACGATCCGGACCGGACGACCGCGCCAGCGACCTGGTAAGCAAAAACGCCGCCTTTGAGGGACGGCGTTTCCGGGAAGCGATGATCCCGAACCCTGTTGAAGCGGTCCGGGATCATCCGGTCATGAAGTTTTTGGCCAATTGCTGAAAAGCCAAAAGCCGGCGACGCGCCTTATGCGGCGAGCTTCTTGCCGTGCTTCTTGTGGGTACGCTTCTTGGTGTGGTGCTTCACATGATGCTTCTTGGCGTGATGCTTCGAGTGCTTCTTCACGTGATGCTTGCGGGCGTGACGGCGATGATGCTTGACATGCTTCTTGTGCGGGCCGTTGGCGTCCGGCTTGGCCGTCTCGGTGGCCGCAGCCGGAGCCGCGGTGGTCGTCGTGGTCGCAGCCGTCGTGGTCGCGGCGGCGTTGGCTTCGGTAGTGCCGAGCGCCGGCACCGCGAAAGCAAGCGCGACCGCCAGGCCGAGAACGGAGAGAAGGGTCTTTTTCATATGTCGGCTTTCCTTTTTTGAAGATCGATATCAGGTTGTCGCTGGCCGTAGTTCGGCTGCTCCGGTGCCGCTTATGACAGCCCGTCTTTTCGCGAGTTTTTCCGGGCTGTTGAATCTTGTTTCCGGATTGTGTCTGGCGGGGAGCGGCGCGTGCTGGTCAATTCGATCTGCCCCGGCTGGGTCGCGACATGGGCGGTGCCGGCGGCCGCCCCGTCCCGCAAGGCGCGGCCGGCATCGTCTGCGCCGCAACTTTGCCCGACGGTCCGACCGGCGGCTTTTTCGCGGCGGCAAGCGGCTGCCGTGGTGAAGGGGCACCATGCTGCCCCCACCCATCCGCATGCTACGAAAATAGCATTCCCGGCCAGCGAAATGTGATGCTAGGCTCGCGCCCGTGCACCCAAGGCGCGCGGCGGCCCAGCCGCAAACGAGCAGGCCCGCAAGAATAGGAGTGGCAGGCGGGATCGAGGCGTCAATCCACAATCCGACGGAACTGTTGAACCATTGCGAGGTCCGCCGCGTTCCCGTGGTTGGCCACAAGGGAGGAACTACCAGTGAAAGCATCCTATCTCGTCTCCGCCGCGCTCATTGCGGCATCCGCAATGCCGGCGGCGGCTGGCGAAATCTCGGACGGCAAGGTCAAGATCGGCATCTTGAACGATCAGTCCGGCGTCTATGCCGATTTCGGCGGCAAATGGTCGGTAGAGGCCGCCAAGATGGCGGTCGAGGATTTCGGCGGCAAGGTGCAGGGCGCGCCGATCGAGATCGTCAGCGCCGACCACCAGAACAAGCCGGACATCGCCTCCAACATCGCGCGCCAGTGGTACGACACCGAGCAGGTCGACGCGATCATGGAGCTCACCACGTCTTCCGTCGCGCTCGCCGTCCAGGGGCTTTCCAAGGAAAAGAAGAAGATCGACATCGTCACCGGCGCCGCCTCCACCGACCTCACCGGCAAGCAGTGCTCGCCCTATGGTTTCCACTGGGCCTACGACACCCACTCCCAGGCGGTCGGCACCGGCGGCGCACTGGTGCAGCAGGGCGGCGACAGCTGGTATTTCATCACCGTCGACTATGCATTCGGCTATTCGCTGAAGGACCAGACCGCCAAGCTCGTGGAATCCAGTGGCGGCAAGGTGCTGGGCGAGGTGCGCTATCCGCTTGGCTCCACCGACTATTCCTCCTTCCTGCTGCAGGCGCAGTCCTCCGGCGCCAAGATCATCGGCCTAGCCAATGCCGGCCTCGACACCTCGAACTCGATCAAGCAGGCGGCCGAGTTCGGCATCGTCGCCGGCGGCCAGCGGTTGGCGGCGCTGCTCTTCACGCTGGCCGAGGTGCATGGCCTCGGCCTGCAGGCGGCGCAGGGCGTTGTGCTGACGGAAGGCTATTACTGGGACCGCGACGATGTGAGCCGCGATTTCGCGCAACGCTTCTTCAAGCGCACCAACCGCATGCCAAACATGGTCCAGGCCGGCACCTATTCGGCGGTGACGCAGTATCTGAAGGCCATCGACAAGGCCGGCACCGACGAGACCGAAGCGGTGGCCAAGCAATTGCATGAGATGCCGGTCAACGACGTGTTCACTGTGAACGGCAAGGTGCAGGCCGACGGCTCGATGGTGCACGACATGTATCTCTACCAGGTCAAGAAGCCGGAGGAGAGCAAGAAGGACTGGGACTACTACACCTACCTGGCGACCATTCCCGGCGACAAGGCCTTCATGAAGGCCGAGGACAGCGGCTGCCCGCTCGTCAGCAAGTGACGCTCGACACCGCCACCGCCGTCCGCCGGGACGGCATCGACCAGACGCCGCGGGTGGTGCTTTCCGCCCGCGGCCTGCGGCGCGACTTCGCCGGATTCGTCGCCGTGAAGGATGTCGACCTCGACGTCCACCACGGCAGGATCCATGCCTTGATCGGCCCGAACGGCGCCGGCAAGACCACCATCTTCAACCTGTTGACCAAATTCCTGCAGCCGACCAGCGGCACCATCCAGCTGCTCGGCACCGACATCACCCGCACGCCGCCGGCCAGGGTGGCGCGCATGGGGCTTGTACGCTCCTTCCAGATATCGGCGATCTTTCCGCATCTCAGCGTGCTCGACAATGTGCGCGTCGCGCTGCAGCGTCCGGGCGGGCTGGGCTATCAGTTCTGGCGCCCGGTCTCGGCGCTGGACCAGCTGACGCCCCGGGCGCGCGAGCTGCTCGCCATAGTCGGGCTCGACGACGCCGCGCATCGGCTGGCGGGCGATCTCTCCTACGGCAGGAAGCGTGTGCTGGAAATCGCCACCACGCTGGCGCTCGATCCAAAAGTTCTGCTGCTCGACGAGCCGATGGCCGGCATGGGGCATGAGGATGTCGGCACGATCTCAGGCATCATCCGGTCGCTGGCGAAAGACCGCGCCGTGCTGATGGTCGAGCACAACCTCACCGTCGTTGCCGATCTCTGCGACTGGATCACCGTCATGCAGCGCGGCCAGGTGCTTGCCGCCGGCGACTACGCGACTGTGAGCCAGGACGAGCGCGTGCGCGTCGCCTATATGGGGACCGAGCATGAGTGAGCCGCTGCTTGCCGTGCGCGACCTTCATGCCTGGTACGGCGAGGGCCATGCGCTGCACGGCGTCAACCTCGAAGTCCTGCGCGGCGAGACGGTTACGCTGCTTGGCCGCAACGGCGTCGGCAAGACGACGACGCTGCGCGCCATCATGGGCCTGATCCGCAAGCGGACAGGCTCCGTCACTTTCAATGGCAAGGACCTGATCCGCCTGCCGCTGCACCGCGTCGCCCATCAGGGCATCGGTTTCGTGCCGGAGGAGCGCGGCATCTTCGCCACGCTCACCGTCGACGAAAATCTGATCCTCCCGCCGGTGGTGGCCAAGGGCGGCATGAGCGTGGAGGAGATCTTCGACCTCTTCCCCAACCTCAAGGAACGTCGCAACAGCCAGGGCACGAAGCTTTCCGGCGGCGAGCAGCAGATGCTGGCGATCGCCCGCATCCTGAGAACCGGCGTCGAAATGCTTTTGCTCGACGAGCCGACCGAGGGCCTGGCACCGGTCATCGTCCAGCGCATCGGCGAATTGCTGGCGGCGCTGAAGAAGCGCGGCATGACCATCCTTTTGGTCGAGCAGAATTTCCGCTTCGCCGCCCGCATCGCCGATCGCTTCTACCTGATGGATCACGGCAAGGTGGTGGAAGGTTTCCCGGTCGGCCAGCTTTCCGCGCACACCGACAAACTGCACGAGGTGCTGGGGGTATGATGGCCAAATCACCATGATCTTCGGCATCCCCATCCAAGCCTTGCTCGGCCAACTGCTTGTCGGCCTGATCAACGGCTCTTTTTACGCCATGCTCAGCCTCGGGCTGGCCGTCATCTTCGGGCTCTTGCGCATCATCAATTTCGCCCATGGCGCGCTCTATATGTTCGGCGCCTTCATCGGCTATCTGCTGCTCGTCCATCTCGGCATCGGCTACTGGCCGGCGCTGATCATCGTGCCTTTGGCCGTGGGCCTGTTCGGCATCGTGGTGGAGCGTGTAGCGCTGTCGCGGCTCTACCGGCTCGACCCGCTCTATGGCCTGCTTTTCACCTTCGGCCTTGCGCTGGTCATCGAAGGCGTGTTCCGCTTCTATTATGGCGTCTCCGGCAATCCTTACGCGGTGCCGACCCTGCTTGCCGGGGGCACCAATCTCGGCTTCATGTTCCTGCCCAATTACCGCGGCTGGGTGGTGGTGGCCTCGCTCATCGTCTGCATCGGCACCTGGCTGCTGATCGAAAAGACCAGGCTCGGCTCCTATCTGCGCGCCGCCACGGAGAACCCCGAGCTGGTGCAGGCTTTCGGCGTCAACGTGCCGCTGCTGCTGACGCTCACTTATGGGCTGGGCGCAGCACTTGCCGGGCTGGCCGGCATCCTTGCGGCGCCCGTCTACCAGGTCAGCCCGCTGATGGGATCGGACCTCATCATCGTCGTCTTTGCCGTCGTCGTGGTCGGCGGCATGGGCTCGATCCTCGGCGCCATCGTCACCGGCTACATGCTCGGCCTCGCCGAGGGCCTGACCAAAGTTTTCTATCCGGAGGCCTCGAACCTGGTGGTCTTCGTCATCATGGCGATCGTGCTTTTGCTCCGCCCCGCGGGCCTGTTCGGAAGGGACGCGTAAGATGAGCGAGGCGACCCTTCACGCAGAGCGCGCCGCTGCCTCCGTCCGGCTGGAACGGGCGCTTGTGGCGCTGGGGATCATGGCGCTCGTCGCCGCCCCGTTCGTCATCTATCCGATCTTCGTCATGAAGATGCTGTGCTTCGCGCTGTTCGCCTGCGCCTTCAACCTGCTCCTCGGCTACACCGGGCTGCTTTCCTTCGGCCACGCCGCCTTCTTTGGCGGCGCCGCCTATTTCTGCGCCTATGCCGTGAAAGCCTGGGGCTGGCCGCCCGAGGCCGGCATCCTGCTCGGCGCTGCGGGCGCGGCAGGCATGGGCCTCGTCGTCGGCTTCCTCGCCATCCGCCGGCAAGGCATCTATTTCGCCATGATCACGCTGGCGATGGCGCAGATGTTCTATTTCTTCTGCGTGCAGGCGCCCTTCACCGAAGGCGAGGACGGCATCCAGGGCGTGCCGCGGGGCCATCTCTTCGGCATGCTCGACCTCAACGTGCCGATGAACATGTATTTCTTCGTGCTCGCCATCTTCCTGATAGGCCTTTTCGCCATCTGGCGCATCGTCAACTCGCCCTTCGGCATGATCCTGCGCTCAATCCGCGAGAACGAGAACCGTGCCATTTCGCTCGGCTATTCCGTCGGCCGCTACAAGCTCGCCGCCTTCGTCATGTCGGCGGCCCTTGCCGGCCTCGCCGGCGCGGTGAAGGCGATCGTCTTCCAGTTCGCGACCCTCACCGACGTCACCTGGCAGATGTCGGGCGAGGTCATCCTGATGACGCTTCTTGGCGGCATCGGCACCATGGTCGGCCCGGTGGTCGGCGCCGGTCTAGTCGTCGGCCTCGAGAACACGCTTGCCACCTCCGGCTTCCCGGTGACGATAGCGACCGGCGTGATCTTCATGGTCTGCGTGCTGATCTTCCGGCGCGGGATCGTGGGGGAGATCTATGCGCGGTTGCTGGGAAGGGAGGGCGGCAAGAGCTCTTAAGCAGCCGCCTCGAACCGTTTAATTTCCTTGAGCTCTTCCTGCAGCGACGCGCCCTCCACGGCCAGGTCGTAACTGGCTTGCATGTTCATCCAGAACTGTGGCGTGGTGCCAAAGAATTTGGCGAGACGCAGAGCGGTGTCCGGCGTAACGGGCGTGGTCTCGTTGGCGAGGCGCTCGATACGGGTACGTGGGACGTGAAGCTTTTTCGCCAGGGTGTAGGGCTTCAGGTCGAGTGGCTCAAGGAACTCGACCCGCAATATCTCGCCGGGATGAATAGGCTTATCGAGGTTGATCATTGGTTCCGCTCCTGTCGGACAGAGCTGGTTGGTTTAGCTAATGGTAGTCGGTGATCTCCACATTGTCCGCTCCTCCATCGGTCCACCGAAAGCAAACACGAAATTGGTCGTTGATACGGATTGAGTACTGACCGGCGCGATCGCCCTTCAGCGCTTCAAGCCGATTTCCCGGTGGGACTTTGAGGTCGGCCAGTTCGGCTGCGTTGTCCAGCATGAACAGTTTCCGCTGAGCGACACGAATGAGATCTGCCGGAAATCCTTTCGGAGCTTTGCCTGTCGAATCGCTTCAGTGGTCTTGTCTCTGAACGAACGTATCATCCACTGCCCCTCGCAACGTATCTTTGCATGATACGTCTCCGAGATCAAGCGCAGAGTATCATGCCGCGATACGAAATGCCCCGAGGGATCATGTTGAGTGAGGTGCGCCCACCGGCACCTCCAGCCCGACCTTCACCCGATCCATCGCAACGAACGTGCGAAACCGCCTGACGTTGTTGTTCTCAAAAAACAATCGCCGGGTCAGCGCCTCGTAGTCGGCCATCGTCGCCACGGTGACGACCAGGATGAAGTCGGCCTCGCCGGTCACGTAATAGCACTGCTGCACTTCCGGCACCGCGGCGAAGCCGCGCTTGGCGGCGTCGATCAACTCGGCCCGCTCGCTCTCCACCCCGACCTCGACGAAGATGGTGATCGGATGGCCGACCTTGGCCGGATCGACCAGCGCGACATTGGCGCGAATGACGCCCGTTTCCTCCATGCGCTTGATGCGCCGCTGCACGGCTGGCGCCGAGAGGTTCACCGTCTCGCCGATAACGCGCTGGGGCGTGCTGTTGTCCTTCTGCAGGATGGCGAGGATGGCGCGGTCGAAGGCGTCGAGGTCGGGCAAAATGGACATGACGGCACCTAAACGAAACAAACTTGCATTTCAGGCGCTGAAACAGAGCGCCTTTCTCGCTGGACTTGCAATAAATTTCAGCCAACGAGACAGAGAAAGCCGATCCATGTTCCTGCTCAACCACCACCCGACCCATCGCCAGCCGCTGACCGAAGAAGACGCCGCGACGCTTGGGCTCGCCGGAGCCGCCGAGGCCGAGCGCTTCCTGGCCGCACGCGAAAACCATGCCGAGACGCCGCTGCATGCCTTGCCGGCGCTGGCCGGCGAACTCGGCATCGCCGCGCTCCACGTCAAGGATGAGGGCAAGCGCCTCGGCCTCGGCAGCTTCAAGGCGCTGGGCGGCGCCTACGCCGTCATCCGACTGGTGCTGGAAGAGGCCGAGGAACGGCTCGGCCGCGCCATCGAGGTCGCGGAACTGCATGGGCCCGACGTGAAGGCGATTGCCTCGGGCATGACCTTCGCCTGCGCGACCGACGGCAACCATGGACGCTCGGTAGCGCAGGGCGCCGGCCTGCTCGGTGCGCGCTCCGTCATCTTCGTCCATTCGGGCGTCAGCAACGAACGCGTGGCGGCGATCGCCCGCTTCGGCGCCGAGATCGTGCGCATCGCCGGCGACTACGACCAGTCGGTCAGGGAAGCCGCCCGCGTCGCCGCCGAGCGCGGCTGGACCGTCGTCTCCGACACATCCTGGCCGGGTTATGAGCGCATCCCGGGGCTGGTGATGCAGGGCTACACGGTTATCGTGCGCGAAGCGCTGAGGCGCTTGCCGAAGTCGCCCACCCACGTCTTCCTGCAGGCCGGCGTCGGCGGCCTCGCCGCGGCAGTGGCCGGCCATTTCGCCATCGTGCTAGGCGAGGATCGCCCTGCGGCAATCGTGGTCGAGCCCGCGCGGGCGGCGTGCGTCTACGCCACCGCGAAGGCGGGGCGTCCAGCCGCGATCGCGCACAGCAAGCCCACGGTGATGGCGATGCTCGAATGCTATGAGCCGTCGCTCGTAGCCTGGCGCGTGCTGTCGCGGCTCGCCGATGCTTTCATGACCGTGGACGAGGAA
>NZ_RZSF01000276.1:0-9078 GCF_004023325.1 Mesorhizobium sp. M1A.F.Ca.ET.072.01.1.1
CTTCGACGAATACCTGGAAGCCGTCGGCATCACGCCGAAGCCCGACCCGGATGGTGCCGACTCCGTCGGGAGTTCCATATTTTACGGCATTGGTCAGAAGCTCGTTCAGGATCAGCGCCAGCGGCATTGCAACGTCATTCGAAAGCTTTGAATCGTCAGCCTCGAACTCAACCGCGACTTCCTTCGGGAAGGTCTGTTTTATTGTCCCGCAGACCGCAAGCAAGAAACCCTTCGCGTTGAACTGCGTCGAATCGACCGTCTCGTACAGGACCTGCTGAGCAGCGGCCATGGCCGCGACGCGGTTGCCGGCTTCACGCAGGATTTCTCGCGCTTGCGGGTTCGCTGCTCGTTGACCGGCCAAGCTCAGCAGCGACTGCAGCATCTGCATGTTGTTCTTCACACGATGATTCAGCTCATTGAAGAGCAGCCGCTGCTGTGTTTCGGCCTGTTTGCGTTCGCTGATATCGACCAGCATGTTGATGCCGCCGACGATCTTGCCATCTTCATCGCGCAGCGGCGTCGGATACGGGATGAAGGGAATGCGCACGCCGTCCGGGCGCTCGGCGACGGCTTCAGCGTTGCGTATCGGACGCCCCTCCTTCAGGGCGACCGCCATCGGGCACTGGTCGTGAGGAAGCGGGGTTCCGTCCGGCCAGAACAGTTTCCACGTCACGCACCACTTATCCTTGCCGATCTGCGGAACGCGCCCGGAAAGCTCGACGGCCGCCTCGTTGAAAAAGGTTATCGTGCCGTCGGCATCCGTCGTGTAGATCGCCGCCGGAATTGCCGCCAGCAGGTCGCGCAGCTGACGCTCGCTCGCCCGCAGCTTGGCTTCAGCCATCTTTTGGTCGGTGATGTCGCGCGCAATCTTCGAGGCGCCGATGATGCGGCCCTGGCTGTTGCGGATCGGCGAAATCGTCAGGGAAATATCGACGAGACTGCCGTCCTTGCGGCGACGCACCGTTTCGAAGTGATCGACGTTTTCGCCGCTGCTGATGCGCCTGATGATCTCCGGCTCCTCGCCCAGCCGGTCATCGGGGATGATCATCGTGATGTGCCTGCCGATCGCCTCGTCGGCCGTGAAGCCGAACAGGCGCTCCGCGCTGGCATTCCATGAGGCGATAATGCCGTTGAGATCCTTGCTGATGATCGCGTCGTGAGAGGATTCGACAATGGCCACGAGCTGATTTGCCGCGCGTTCCGTCGTCTGGCGGGCGGTCTCGAGCCGCACGCGGTCGACCGCGAAGCCGAGTTGTCCGGCCACTGTCAGCGCAAAACGAAGCTCGGACTCCGCGAAATCGTGCGGATGGTCGTAATAGGTCATGAACTTGCCGAGCAGCTGACCGCGCACCGAGATCGGAATGAAAGCCAGCGCTGCAATGCCTTCGTCCCGCACAGCCGCCTTGAGGTCGTCCGGCAACCCGCTTTGCTCGACGTCGGCTATAGCGATTGGTTCGGGATCGCGTGTGTCGCGCGACCAGGGGGAATGGCCTTCTACGGCCGTTCTGTAAGCTTGCGACAGGCCTCGCGAGGCGGCAAATCTGAGCAAGCCGGTGTTGTCGAAGAAGAGTATGGACGCCCGGTCCGCACCCAATGCGCGAATGATGGTGCTGAGGGCTATATCGTGGATCTCGCCGAGGTTCGCCGCGCGCTGAAGGCTGTCCGTGAATTCGTAAAGCGCCGCCTGCTGCTCCAGATGCCGGACCAGCGCGGCCTCGGCCTTCTTGCGCGCGGTGATATCCTGCTGGACGCGCACCGCATACAAGAAGCGGCCTTCGGAGTCCCTTACGCTCGAGGACGTGACCGCGACCCAGACTCTTGCCCCGTCCTTGCGGATGAAGCGCTTCTCGTGCCGGTAGCTGTCGATCTCGCCTCGCACCTGACGCTCGAACTGACGCAGGTCCGCATCGACATTCTCCGCCAGAGTGGCATCGAACACCGACCTACCCACAAGTTCATCGGCCGAATAGCCGAGCAGGTCGGCCAGGTAGCCGTTGACGCGCCCGAGTTCGCCCTTCGCATTGACTTCAGCGATGCCAATCGCCGCATGCTGGTAAGTCGCAGCGAGCCGCTGTTCCTGTTGCCCAATGATCTCATCGCTCAGACGCCGGTCCGTGACATCATGGAAACAGTTGATGGCTCCGACGACCCGACCGTCCTCGTCTTCGATCGGCTCGATGTGGACCATTACCCATATCGCCGTCCCGTCGGGGCGCTCGAGCTTGCCTTCAACCCCCCTGACGGGAATGCCGGTTCGCAGCACCGCGGCCATCGGGGTTTCGGCGCGCGCGATCTCGCGTCCATCGAGATAGAGCCTGTGGGATCCGCAATAGAGTTCGGTATCCGAGCCAAGCGAGGGCGTTCGCCCCCACAGGTCGGCGGCGCGCTTGTTGAACCAAAGCAATCGGCCTTGCGCGTCGCAAGCGTAGATCGCAATGGGCAGCGTCTCGATGAAGTCGGGCGGGATTTGCAGGGCGACGGCGTCCTGCGGGGTACGGATAAACCCCTCCGTTCCTTGAAGGCTTTCGATGCGCATCTCCCATTCCCGCTCGGCAACGAAAAGCCAAACGCATCGGATCGCCGAATGTTCCCGCGTGAGCTCCGACACTTCGGCATCGAGGCGGGTGCGAACATAACTGCGATTTCGCCCTGCCTGCTGGACCCATTTTCGCACAGAGGCGCCGAGCGTCCGAACGACCGGTCGCACCTGGCGGGATCCGCTCCTGCAATCGGTGGAAGAGCTGCATGCGAGTCCGGATCGCCTTGACCTGGCGCATTGCCTTCCGCGCCGGCTCGCACAATAGTCGGGGCGATGTTCGAGGCGGTAGCGAGTCACTGGCAGACGCTCATCCTTCTCCTGTCGTTGGCGATGGCGGCGGTCGGCATCGTCCATGCCATCATGACGAAGGAAGACGTGCGCGCCGCCACGGGGTGGGTCGGCGTGATGCTTCTGTCGCCCTTCCTCGGCGCGATCATCTACGCCATCGCCGGCATCAACCGCATCCGCCGCGCGACGATCAGCGCCATGCGACCCAGCGCCGGTTCGGCGGATGAGGGGCACAATCGCGATGTCGCCGTCGAAGCCTTGATCGAGGCCCAGTTCGGCCAGCGCTTCGTCGGATTGAAGACACTGGGCGACAGGGTGGCGCGGCGTCCGCTGACTTCGGGAAACGCGATCGCCGTGCTCGAGACCGGCGACGAGGCCTATACGGCGATGTGCCGGGCGATCGACAGCGCGCAAAAGAGCGTGCTTCTCGAAACTTACATCTTCGACAACGACGCCGTCGGACAGATGTTCGTGCAGTCGCTCTCCGCCGCGGTCGAACGCGGCGTTGCCGTGCGCGTGCTGATCGACGCCGTCGGCGTGCGCTATTCGGTACCCAGCATCCTGAAGCAGCTCAGGGAGGCCAACGTCGCCGTCGATCTCTTCAACGGCAACATCGTCATGGGCTTGAGACTTCCTTATGCGAATCTCAGAACCCACAGGAAGGTCCTGGTCATCGACGCGACGGTGGCGTTTACCGGAGGCATGAACATCCGCAAGGGGTTCTCGGCCGAATTCGCCGGTTTCGACAGCTCCAGGGACACGCATTTCGAGGTCACCGGGCCGGTGGTGGCCGACCTGTTCTCAGTCGCCGCCGAGGACTGGCGCTTCGCCAGCAACGAGGCGCTGAAGGGCGACGCCTGGCAGGTCGAGCGAACCGCCCCGCCGCCCGGCCAGCCGATGCTGGTCAGAGCCGTGGCGACAGGACCGGATGCCGCGAACGAAACCAACCACAAGCTGCTGATGGGTGCGTTTTCGGTCGCCCGCAAATCGATCCGCATCATGTCGCCCTATTTCCTGCCGGACCGCGAGCTGATCAGCGCGCTGACCACGGCCGGCGCGCGCGGTGTCGAGATCGACATCGTGGTGCCGGCGGTGAACAACCTTTTCCTCGTCGACCGCGCCATGACGGCACAATTCGACCAGGTGCTGAAGCATTATTGCCGGGTGTGGCGCCACGAGGGCCCCTTCGATCACTCGAAACTTATGGCAATCGACGGCGCGTGGGCTTATGTCGGCTCGTCCAATCTCGACGCCCGGTCGCTCAGGCTGAATTTCGAGATCGACATGGAGGTCCTGGATGCCAACTTCGCCCGGGCGATCGAGGCGCGTATCGACGCGGCGATCGCGTCGGCGAAACCGGTGACACTCGAGATGCTGAGGGCCAGAGCCTTCGTCATTCGTGTCCTCGACCGATTGCTGTGGCTGGGATCGCCCTATCTGTAGGCAAGGAAGACGAGCAGCAGGAACCATGGAGAGAAACGGACGCACCCTCCCCGAAACCGTGCTCCTGTCGATCCGCGGCAGAAAGATGCGGAAAGCCAAAGCCACGGCGCCCAAACGGGTCGGCGGCGCCGAGATGGTGGTCGCCTCCTACAACGTCCACAAATGCATCGGCACCGACCGCAAGTTCGACCCCGAGCGGACCGCGCGCGTCATCCGCGAAATCAGCCCCGATGTGATCGCGCTGCAGGAGGCCGACAACCGCTTCGGCGACCGCGCCGGCCTGCTCGACCTCAACCGCCTCGAAATCGAAACGGGGCTGGTGCCGGTGCCGGTCACCGGAAACGGCAAGGCACATGGCTGGCGCGGCAACGTGCTTCTGTTCAAGCGGGGCACGGTGCGCGACGTGCACCAGATCAAGCTGCCCGGCCTGGAGCCGCGCGGGGCGCTGGTCGCCGAGATCGACCTCGACGAGAACCGGACGCTGCGCGTGATCGCCGCGCATCTCGGCCTGTTGCGCCGCTCGCGCTCGGAACAGGCCCGCGTCGTGCTCGATATCATGAGCAGCGCCGACGAAAGGCCGACGCTCCTGCTCGGCGACCTCAACGAATGGCGGCTGGGCAACCGCTCCGCGCTCAACACGCTGCACACCGCCTTCGGCCCCTCGCTGCCCGCTGTGCCCACCTTTCCATCGGGCCTGCCGGTACTGGCGCTCGACCGGATCATGGGCAACCGCGACGGCATGGTGTCGGCGGTGGAAGCGCATGACACGCCGCTGTCGCGCGTGGCGTCCGACCACCTGCCGCTCACGGCTTACGTGCATCTATAGGGAGAGTAGCTCACCCTTCCCTGAGCCAGACCAGCATCTCGCCGGGATCGCGGTTGTCCCAGGCGAAGTAAGGAATCGCCTTGAGCGTCGTCTCTTCGGTTTCCGGGGGCTCGGGGCGGTAAAGATCGCCGCCCCAGTTCTTCGCCTCGGCCCGGCTGCCGGTCGCCGAAAGCGTGACGATACCGCCGAGCAGGTTCGGCTCTTTGTGCGCCTCCAGCCTGGCCGTGCGCGGCAGCGCAATGCGGTGCAGGCCACCGCCATTGTCGGTTTCCTCGACGCAGTAGAGCAGCGGGCCGCGCGACAGCGCGACGCGGCCGATGTCCTGCCGCACCTCCGGATTCGCGAAGAGGCGCGCCATCGACATTTCGAGGTCGAGCTCGACGCGGTCGCCCTTTTGCCATTCGCGGCGGATCGCGGCATAGCCGTCGACCGTGACCGCATCGAGATCGAGCATATTGCCGTTCACCTTCAGCGCCGCGTTGCGGCACCAGGCGGGCACGCGCAGGTAAAGCGTGAATTCGACCGGTTTCTGTGCCTCGAACTCGATCGACACCGCGCCATCCCAGGGATAATTGCTGGTCTGGACCAGGCTGACCTGGCGGCCCGCGATCTCGAAGCGTGCGGTGGAGTCGCCATAGAGGTGCACGGCCAGCGCATCGTCGGCGAGGCCGTAGAAATAGCTGCCGATCGAGGCCACCATGCGGCCGATATTAGGCGGGCAGCAGGGGCAGCGGTGCCATTTCCAGCGGTGGTGGCCGCCGCGGCTTTCCAGCGGGTTCTCGTAGAAGAACAGCGAGCCGTCGAGCGACAGGCCCGAGATCGAGCCGTTGTAGAGCGCCCGCTCCATCATGTCGGCATAGCGGCGGTTCGGCCCCATGCCGAGCATCCGGCTCGCCCAGAACACCAGGCCGACCGAGGCGCAGGTCTCGGCATAGGCGGTTTCGTTGGGCAGGTCGTAGTCGCTGGTGAAACCCTCATTGTGAGCCGACGGCCCGAGGCCGCCGGTGACATAGAGGCTCTTGGTGGTCAGATCGTCCCACAGCCTGTCGAGCGCAGCGCGCAAGCTGTCGTCGCCATATTCGGTGGCGATGTCGGCCATGCCGGAGAAGAGGTACATCGCCCGCACAGCGTGGCCGACGACCTTGTCCTGCTCGCGCACCGGCTTGTGCGACTGATTGTATTCGTAGGTCTTGAAATGATAGGCCTTCGGGTCGGCGCCGCGGGCGCGCGCCTCCTCGTCGAAATAATGCGGCTGCTGGCCGCGCTGGTCGATGAAGTACTTCGCCAGATCCATGTACTTCTTCTCGCCCGTCGCCCGCGCGAGCTTCACCAGCGCCAGCTCGATCTCCTCATGGCCGCAATAGCCCTTTTTCTTGCCGGGCTCCGGGCCGAACATCGAGGCGATGTGGTCGGCGTAACGGCTCATGATGTCGAGCAGCTTGCGCTTTCCCGTCGCCTGAAAGTAGGCGACGGCGCCCTCGATCAGATGGCCGGCGCAGTAGAGTTCGTGGCAGTCGCGCAGGTTGGTCCAGCGGAGACCCGGCTGGATGCGCTGGTACCAGCTGGAGAGATAGCCGTCCTCCTGCTGCAGCTTGCCGTACATGTCGATGACGGCATCGATCTTCTTCTCCAGCTCCGGATTGCGGCGCCGGTAAAGCGAATAGGCGGCGGTCTCGATGGTCTTGCCCCAGTCGGAATCCCAGAACATCTGGGTCGTCACCGTCGAGCCGGTGAACTCGGCGCCCTGCGCGTCGGCCTCGTCGGGCGACGGCGAATGGAACGGAATGACGACGCCCGGCGACGGCCGGTCGGGATCGATCTGCTCCAGCATGCGCGCCTCGACGCAGCGGTCGTAGAGGATGCCGGCGGTCTTGGCGGCGACCGCGTCGACACGGTCGCCCCAGAAGCCGCGGACATCGACCTGCGGCACGGGCAGCGGCCGGAAGGCAAGCTTCGGCTTCGCGGTCGCGGCTGCCTGGGCTGCGGTGGCGGATTGTGCTGCGGTCATAACGTCACTCCATTCGAATGCGGGAAATCATTTGACGGCGCCGGCCATCAGGCCGCGGATGTAGAAGCGCTGCAGCGCCAGGAACAGGATCAGGCAGGGCACCATCATCACCGTGACGCCCGCCTGCACCGCGCCCCAATCGATGGCGCCGAAGCGGCCGGACTGGAGCGCGGTCATCATCACCGGCAGGGTGAATTTCGACTGGTCGGTCATCAGCACCAGCGCGGCCAGGAACTCGTTCCAGGCGCCGAGGAAGGCGAAGAGCGCAATGGTGACGACGCCCGGCCAGACCAGCGGCAGCATCACCTTGACCAGCATGGTGACATTGTTGGCGCCATCCATGCGCGCCGCCTCCTCGATCTCGCGCGGCACCGCGTCGAAGGCGTTGCGCATCATGAAGATCGAGAACGGCAGCTGCAGCGTGACATAGACGCAGACCAGGCCGGTCAGCGTGTTGTGCAGACCGAGTTTCGTCAGCACCAGGAAGATCGGCGTCAGGATCGACTGGAACGGGATCATGATCGTCGACAGGATGAGGATGAAGAAGAAGTCCCGGAACGGGAAGCGGAAACGCGAAAAGCCGTAGCCGGCGAGCACGCTGACCAGCACGGAGAGCAACACCGTCATCACCGAGACATAGATGCTGTTCTGCGCCGAGGCCCAAAGCCCGTCGCCGAAGGTGTTCAGCGTCTGATAGTTCTCGACCGAGAAGCCGGTGGTCGGCCAGGGCGGCAGCGGCGGCTGGCGCGCTTCCTGCGCCGGCTTGAAGGTGGAGAGCACCGTCCACACGATCGGCGCCAAAAACAGCACCGAGGCGATGATGCCGGTGGAATGCCTGGCGAGGCTAAAGGCCGCCTTGCGGTGCTGCGACATCGCCTCGGCCATCAGTCGAGCCCCTCGGGCTTGCGCAGCAGCCAGAGCTGGATGAGGCTGAGCGCCACCAGGATGACCAGCAGCACCATGGAAAGTGCCGCGCCGTAGCCGAGCTTGAACGAGACGAAGGACTGGTTGAAGATCCAGTAGACCGCCGTCAGCGTCTGGTTGCGGGGGCCGCCGCGCAGGATGATGTAGAACTGGTCGAAGGCGAGGATCGAGCCCGCGACCGACAGGATCAGCGCCAGCGCCAAGGTGCGGCGCATCAGCGGCAGGGTGATGGCCCTGAAGCGCGCGAACGGCCCTGCCCTATCGATCACGGCCGCCTCCTGCAGATCCTGCGGGATCGACTGCAGACCGGTCATCAGGATGATCATGGTGAAGCCGGCCACTTTCCAGACCACCATGGCGATGATCGACCAGAAGGCCGGCTGGAAGGTGGCGAGAAGATTGACCTTCCTCTCGGTCAGACCGAGGTCGTAAGCGGCCGGGCTGAACAGGCCGGAATCGACGTTCAGCAGCCACGACCAGAGCAGGCTTGCGGAAGCAAAGCCCACCACCGCCGGCATGAAGAAGGCTGTGCGGTAGAGATTGGTGAGCGGGCGCGGCCGTTCGATGAAGATCGCCAGCGGGAAGGCGACGGCGAAGATCGCGATGGTGACGATCAGCGTGTAGTAGAAGGTGAATTTGAGCGCGTTCCAGAACCGGGTGTCGCGCAGGATGGCGACATAGTTGTCGAGGCCGATGAAAGCGTGCTCGCCCATCAGCGGCCAGTTGTGCAGCGACATCCACGCCGTCATGCCGAGCGGGATGACGAAGAAGACGGTGACGAAGGCGACGGCCGGCAGGACATAGAGCAGGCCCACCCATTGCCGGCGGCTGACGCCGATGCGTCTGGCGCGCGCGGGCGCGGAGGTAGCGGTGAGGGTGGTCATGGTCTCACCTCCCCTTCTCCCCTTGTGGGAGAAGGTGTCGCCGAAGGCGACGGATGAGGGGTGTTCCAGCGGAGTGAGACGCTGGTGTTCCCTGGAACACCCCTCATCCGTCTCGGCGCTGCGCGCCGATCCACCTTCTCCCACAAGGGGAGAAGGAGGCGCGAAC
>NZ_RZSF01000277.1:0-9043 GCF_004023325.1 Mesorhizobium sp. M1A.F.Ca.ET.072.01.1.1
ACATTGCGCCGGCCTGCTCGAGCCGCGCGACATGGCCGTTCCCTCCACGCCCGTCATCGACATGGCAGCGTTTTAATGAAGCTCGATCCGTTCTACCTGATCGTTGACTCCAGCGCGTGGATCGAGCGTCTGGTGCCGCTTGGCGTGAAGCTGGTCCAACTGCGCATCAAGGACAAGGACGAGTTTTCGCTGCGCCAGCAGATCCGCTCTTCGATGGCGATATGTGAACGCCACGGCTGCCAGCTCGTCGTCAACGATACTGGCGGTTCGCCATCGAAGAAGGCTGCGACTTCGTCCATCTTGGCCAAGAGGATCTCGCACGAGCCGATCTGAAGGCGATCCGGCAGGCGGGCATCAGACTGGGCCTCAGCACCCCGACGACACCGAGCTCAAAACCGCGCTTGCGGCCGAGCCGGATTATGTCGCGCTCGGTCCGATCTACCCCACCACACTCAAAGCCATGAAATGGGCGCCGCAGGGGCTCGACCGCATCGCTGTCTGGAAGCAGCGCGTCGGCGACCTTCCGCTCGTTGCCATCGGCGGGCTGACCATCGAGCGCGCAAACGGCGTCTTCGCTCAGGGCGCTGAGAGCGCCGCGGCCGTGACCGACATCGTCCGCAACGCGCGTCCCGAGGTTCGTGTCCTCAAATGGCTTGCGGCGACGGCCCAATGGCGATGACGCGGCATGTGCTGATTGTCGCCGGCTCGGATTCCAGCGGCGGAGCTGGAGTCACGCGCGACGTCGAGACGATCGCGACGATGGGCCTCAGATCATCCGTCGCCGTCACGGCTGTGACCGCCCAGACGCATCTGTCTGTCGAGTGGATCGAGCAAATGCCGCCCGGCATTGTCGCAGCCCAGATGCGGGCAGCGATTGCCTCCAATAGCGTAAAGGCAATCAAAATCGGGATGCTTGGCACAACCGGCGCAATCGCGGAAACCGCGACGGTTCTGCGGGATCACTCCGATATTCCGGTGGTGCTGGACCCGGTTTTCGCCTCTTCGTCCGGCGGCGCGTTGATTGTCGAAGACGCTGTCGCCGCGCTGCGTCGCCACCTCATGCCGCTTTGCCGGATTGTCACGCCCAACAGGCTGGAACTGGCCGTGCTGATCGGATCGGCGACCCCACCCGATGAGGAACGCGCCTGCCGCAAGGGTGAGGAATTATCCAAAACGGTCCGGACCGCCGTTCTCGTCAAGGGCGGTCATGCGCGCGGCAGCGAGGCAGTCGACCTGCTGGTGCAGCCGGACCGCCCTGCCCTTCGATTTGTGGCGCCGCGCCTGCCGCGCAAGATGCGAGGGACGGGCTGCATGCTCTCCAGCGCGATTGCCGCCTCGCTTGCGCTCGGAGTGTCGCTGGAAGAAAGCGTACGCAACGCCAAGAAGCGGTCCAGCCAAGGCGCGAATGGCTGGCCCAGCATAAGTTCAGTCGGCTTTGCAGTCCTGTACAAGGATTCCGAAAGCCACCTGTCGCTTGGGTCCCTGTGGTTTCACACTGCCCGTCGATAGGTCCAGAGTTGTGCGGGGGGAACATTGCGAACGACGAAATCATAGTGAGAAACGATGTAACGGTCGGGCATTTTGAGCACCGGTGACAGAAGACCGTAGGTGATTTGGATCACAGGTCGCCCAGCGGGGATTCGTGCAAGCAAATCCTCGAGCAGTGTGAGGCGCTGTTGCATCGGAAAGCTCAACATCGGCACTGCGCTTATGACACAATCGAACTTTTCCCGGCGCTCCCCCAGAATTTCTTCCAGGGCAAACGCATTGCCCAAGCGGAAATCCACTCCCGGAAAGCGTCGCACCAGGCCATCATAAAAATCCTTGGAATATTCGACCGAAGTCACCCGATGCGGTTGGATGCCTCTTTCCAGGATGGCCCTGGTGATGACACCAGTCCCGGCACCAAGCTCCAAAACCGGCAATCCAGAATGCGGGTTGACCACACTAGCCATGCGGCGCGCCGCATGGATCGACGTGGGCATGAGTGCGCCCACACCTTTCTTATCCTTCTGCCAACATTTGAAGAATTGCACTTCTTCCTCAAGTTTCTTGCCAAGTCGCTCTTTCAATCGAAAGACCATATCCGCTCCCTTCTCCCGATCCGCGTCGGAGCGACTTTTTGTCGAAGTTTCGCCATATAGACAAGCCTGATTCACAGGGATGATTGCCGCGCCGGAGGCGCGAAACGCCCGCGCCGGCTGGCACGCCCTTGTCCACCATGATGACGTTTTTCTTGCTCAGATGCGCGCCAGTTCTTCCTGTATGGAAATCTGGCTCATGGCTCCTCGAGCAGCCGTATCTCCGGCTGCACCATCAGCGCCAGCGCGACGCACGCAGGTTTCTCATCTGCTGCGGGCTTCGCCAGGCGCACAGCAGACAGCGAGGCCGCTACGGCCGCAAAAAACCCGCGACGGCGGCTCGATTCCGGGACCGGTCCGCCATTTTGGCAGGTGATCCGTGCAAGTGCGTGGCGTGGATCACCCCAGCTATCTCGTGGCCGCCCCATTGCCAACATCCTCTTTTCAACCGGCCGAGCCTCCCGACCGCCGGATCAATGATGACGATCCCCTCTGAATGGTTTTTTGAAAGAGCCTGACGGTCTGCGCCGTCTTACCGTTGTTCCGGCTTTGCCATAGCCTTCTCTGCCGCGCAGGCGGCAAGGTGCTATAACTCTACCGTGCAATGGCCTTGGAAAATACGACAGCTGGACCATAATAATGAGGTTCAGGCAGAAGACTTTCCAGGGAATCCTTCGAAAAGGAAACAGTAGCTCTTCCGGTCCTTACGAAGCCGGCCTCGCTCTGTTAGAGAAAGCAGATTGCGACCCCGGCCGTTCCTAACGGCCGGTACACGGCGCAGGTCATAGTGCCTGCTCTTACACGACCGGAGCCAAAGCAATTTTTCTGCTAGGCGGCTTCACGCTTTGGACCTGCCGTTCCAAGTCGAAGCTCGATGCAAGACGTATGGGCATCAGGGACCGCTTTTAGCGACGGACGCAAGTTGGCATCGGCCAGAAACGCCAGCTGCTCTGCAGCGCCCTAAGCCGCCTGTTGTTGGGCGGCGCGTGCTCCGAAAGAGCATTCGAGGCGAACAGCGTTTCCTTTGAGTGGCAAAGAACAGCACCTGATACTTTTATAGTCTACCAAAACGCTCGACATACTAGAAGCGAAATTCGGAGCCTTCCCCAAACTGGAGCAAGACGATGGTGTTAGCTGTGGAGAGATTTTCAAGAAGGAGGTTTGGTGGGTTCGTGACCGCGTTCGCGGTAGGCTTGGTCGCTTCTTTCTCCCCCCTCATTGCCCAGGCGGGCGGTCCGGACGCGGGTCTGCCGACCAAAATCCCGGATGGCACGGTGCTTCGCATCGGCGATCCCGAGACGCAAAGGGCACTGGAACTCTCCGGCCTCATCGATCAACTGCCGTTCAAGGTCGAATGGGCCAATATCAGCGGCGGTCCACAGACAATCGAAGCTTTTCGCGCCAACGCGTTGGACGTCGGATCCGTCGCCGACATCCCGCCAATCCACGCGACCTGGACGGGGCTCAAGGTCAAGATCATTGCCGCGAAATTCCGCAAAGATCCGATTGCGCATCCAATTTATCAACTCGGCATTGCACCGGGCGTCGAGGTCAAGCCGCTCGCGGATCTGCGCGGCAAACGGATTGCTTTCAGCCCCGGTCAGGCACAAGGCGCGCTTGTGTTGAGAATCCTGCAGGCCGCCAGCCTGGAAAAGGAAGATGTAGATCTCATCGAACTGCCCAGCAAAGGCGATGCCTATCCGGTGGCACTTGCCGGCAAGCAAGTCGACGTCGCGCCGATCTCGGGCGTCCTCATCAAGCGCTATCTGCGCCAGTATGGCGCCGACGGCGCTGCCACCATCCCGCACGGCTTGCGCGATGATCCAGCCCATCTCTATGCCCCACAAGCCGTGCTTGACGACCCGGCCAAAGCAGCCGCTCTCGGCGAATATGTGCGCTACTGGGCGCTAGCCGCCCGTTGGGTGGAAGAGCATCCCAAGGAGTGGATCGAGGGGTACTACGTCGCCACCCAGGGCCTCAACACAGAAGATGGCCAGTATCTGGTCGACGCTGATGGTCAGTTCGACATCCCCGCCGACTGGAACGACGTGATCGTGCGCCAGCAGGCGACGATCGATCTCCTGGCCAAGGAGTTGAACAAGCCCGCGATCAAGGCCGAGGACCTGTTCGACAGGCGCTTCGAGGCGATCGCCACAAACGCGCTGAACGCCTCCTGACGCCTGCTTCCCGAGACCGGAGACGACACCGATGAACGCATTCTCCAACACCGCCGCAGTTGCCCCCGCCTTTCCTGCCGCATCGGATGAAAGGTTGTTGATCCCGCCCGCCGTGGAGCCCCGCAAGACCGGGACGAGGCGACTCGCACTTGGGCGAACGATCCCGTTTGGCGCGCTGATCGGGCCTGCACTTCTTCTTGTGATCTGGTCCATCGGCAGTATCGCCGGCCTGATCGATCCTAGAACGCTGCCGGCGCCTTGGTCGGTTGTCGGCACCGCCATCGATCTCATCGCCGAAGAGAAGCTTCAGCATCATTTGATGACGTCTGCCTGGCGGGCAGCACAGGGGCTGGTGTTCGGAATCCTGATCGGGATGATCCTTGCTCTCATTTCAGGTTTGTCGCGGCTTGGCCAGGCCATCATCGACGGCCCAGTTCAGATCAAGCGGGCGATACCGACGCTCGCTCTGATCCCGCTGCTGATGCTGTGGTTCGGCATCGGCGAGGGCATGAAGGTGACGGCCATCGCGCTGGCTGTCCTGATCCCGATCTACATCCAGACCCACAGCAGCTTGCGCAGCATAGACAGCCGTTATGTCGAACTGGCCCAGACCTTGCGAATGGGCTACGGCGAATTCATCCGCCAGGTCATCCTGCCCGGCGCCCTTCCAGGGTTCTTCCTTGGCCTGCGTTTTGCGGTGACCTATGCCTGGCTGTCTCTGGTGGTGGTCGAACAGGTCAATGCCACCAGCGGCATCGGCTACATGATCGATCTCGCGCGCAACTACGGCCAGACCGACATCATCATCGTCGGCCTCGTCGTCTACGCGTTGCTCGGTCTCGCCTCCGACGGCATCGTCCGCTTCTTCCAGGAAAGGTCGCTGTCATGGCGTCGCACCTTGGCGGATTGAGCGGCGCGCCCGTTGTGCGGGTCGAGAGCCTTGTGAGAAGTTTCGGGCCGCGAACGATCCTCGACGGCCTCAGCCTCGACATCGAGAAGGGGGAGTTCGTCGCCCTTCTCGGCCGTAGCGGGTCGGGCAAGAGTACATTGTTGCGCGCGCTCGCCGATCTCGATGACAAAGTCTCCGGCTCCGGCCGACTCGAAACACCGGACAAGAAATCGGTGGTGTTCCAGGATGCCCGACTGTTGCCATGGAAACGAGTGCTGGAGAATGTGGTTCTTGGCCTCGACCTGCCGGACGCCGCCGAACGTGGACGGGTAGCTCTCGAAGAGGTTGGCCTGAGCGGCCGCCATAATGCATGGCCGGTCGAACTCTCTGGTGGCGAGCAGCAGCGGGTGGCGTTGGCGCGCTCGCTTGTCCGTGATCCTGAGCTGCTGCTCGCAGACGAGCCGTTCGGCGCACTGGACGCGCTGACCCGCCTTCGCATGCACGATCTGCTGCGCCAGCTCTGCGCCCGGCACCGGCCGGCCGTTCTGCTGGTCACCCATGACGTGGACGAAGCCGTGACGCTGGCGGACCGGGTTTTGGTGCTCGACGAAGGCGCGATCGCCGCCGACATCGCAATCGATGTCCCCACGCCACGCGATCATGGCAATTGCCGGTTTGGCGAGATCCGCTCCGAACTTCTGCGTCATCTCGGCGTCGAGACAAAACCTGTGCTGCCCGTCTGAGCGGCCCAAGACTTGTCGCTCAGCATCACCACCCAGGAGGACCAACTATGCCCGCCGAAAAACGACAGTTGAACCTCAACCTTTTCATCTATCCTGGCGGCCATCATGAAGCCGGTTGGCGCTACAAGGATTCCGCCCCTGAGAGAGTGCTGGATATCGCCTATTATCATGAACTGGCGAAAAAGGCCGAGGCAAGCAAGTTCGACGCGCTGTTCTTTGCCGATGGGCCCGCACTTGCCGACAACATTCGCTACGCAAGCCGCTTCAGGCTGGAGCCGCTGACATGGATTTCGGCGCTCGCTGCTGTGACGGAACGCATCGGCTTCATCGCCACGGCTTCGACCACCTACAACGAACCCTACAACCTGGCCCGGCTGTTTGCTTCCGTCGATCATTTGAGCGGCGGGCGCGCCGGCTGGAACATCGTCACGACGGGCGATGCGTCCGCAGCGTTGAATTTCGGCTTTGACCGACATCCAACCCACGCCGACCGTTACGAGCGCGCAAGCGAATTCGTTGACGTGGTGACGAAGCTCTGGGACAGTTGGGAGGACGACGCGCTCGTCGCGGACCGGCAGTCCGGAATCTTTGCCGACACCGACAAGATCCACCCAATCAACCACATCGGCAAATATCACCGGGTGAAGGGACCCCTCACGCTTCCGCGCTCCCCGCAGGGCCGTCCGGTCTACGTGCAGGCAGGTTCGTCCCAAGACGGACGGTCATTCGCAAGCCGCCATGCCGAGGCGATATTTACAGCACACCAGACGCTCGGCAACGCGCAGGAATTTTATGCCGACACCAAAGCGCGCGTGAAGTCGGTTGGCCGCAACCCTGACCACGTCAAGGTCTTGCCCGGCATCAGCCCCTTCATCGGTTCCACCGAGGCGGAAGCCCGCGCGCTGCATGACGAGTTCAACGAGCTGACGCAGCCGGAATATTCCCTCCACCAGCTACGCCGCATCGTAGACGCCGACCTTTCCAGCTACGACCTGGACGGGCCATTTCCGCGCGAGCTTATCCGCGTCGAGGGCGAGCGTGGTGCGAGCAGCCGCTTCCACGTCGTACTTGACATCATCGAGCGCGAGAATCCAACCATCCGCCAGTTGCTCCACCGCCTTGCCGGGGCGCGCGGCCATTGGGTCCAGGCCGGGACGCCCGAACAGATCGCCGACCACATCCAGGAATGGTTCGACAATGGTGCCGCGGACGGCTTCAATATCATGCCGCCCTATCTGCACGGCGGGTTCGACATATTCGCCGAGGAGGTGGTGCCGATCTTGCGCAAGCGCGGACTTTTCCGACACGACTATGACGGGGCAACGCTGAGGGACCATTTCGGTCTGCCGCGTCCGGAAAATACGTTCAGCCGGCCGCAAAAGGCGACCGCCTGAACCACCTTCGCATCGGGCATTCAACCTAAAAGCGATACGCCAACACCATAATGGTTTGTGGGGCCGCCACGGAGACCCGAGCGATCATGACAGCCGCCATTTCCGCGTATCGCGACCCGTCTGCAGGCACGGCTCCGAGCAGGTCTGAACCGTCGAGATCGGCTGCCAGACTGGGTGGGCCAGGTTCTTCCGCAGCTGTCGCTGGCAGGGCAATTCATTCTCCAATTTCTATAAACTTAGTAGAATGTTCTTTGAGGGCATTTCTCTAGCTCAGTAGGCTCAATCGATCGGGCAATTCCGACGGCGCTTCACAGATTGCCGCACCGCGCGACGCTGTTCGTGCCCGCAGATCAAAGTTTGACCGGCTTGGAGAAGGAGTCCGATTTGATGAATGCGTTCACACGGTATCTCGCAAAGATCACGCTTGCCGGCAGCATTGAAGCCGCAAGGCTACACGGTCGAGTGGACCGAGTTCCCGGCCGGGCCGCAGCTGCTCGAGGCGCTCAACGTCGGCTCGATCGATTTCGGCACGACCGGCGAGGCGCCGCCCATCTTGGCGCAGGCCGCCGGCGCGCCGCTGGTCTATGTCGGCTATGAACCGCCGGCGCCGGAAGCCGAGGCGATCCTCGTTCCGCAGGACAGCCCGCTCAAGATACTGGCCGACCTGAAGGGCAAAAAGGTCGCATTGAATAAGGGTTCGAACGTTCACTACCTGCTGGTCAAATCTCTCGAGAAGGCGGGGCTGGCCTACACGGACATCGAGGTGAGTTTCCTGCCGCCGGCCGACGCACGCGCAGCCTTCGAGAAGCAAGCGGTCGATGCCTGGGTTATCTGGGAGCCGTTCCTGGCGGCAGCAGAGGCAGCAACGGGCGCCCGGCAGTTGGCGAACGGCAGCGGCGTCGTGGATAACCACGAGTTCTATCTCGCCTCCCGCGACTTCCTCGATGCCCAGCCTGATGTGGTCGACACGATCGTCGCGTCGCTCGGCGAGGTCGACACGTGGATCAACGCCAACCGCAGCGACGTGGCCGAACAGTTCTCGCCGGCGCTCGGCATTCCTGCCGATATCCTCGAAGTCGCCGTCGAACGGCGGACGTACGGCGTGAAGCCGATCACGCCGGAGATTGTGGCCGCGCAGCAGAAGATCGCCGATGTATTCTTCAGCCTCGGCCTGATCCCGCATTCGATCTCGATCGCCGACGCCGTAAGGAAGCCGCGGTCGTGAACGTTGCTGCCGAGCTCACCCCCGGCCGCGTGAACGTCCTGTGGTTCCTGCCGACTCACGGGGACGGCAGGTATCTCGGCACCGCGGTCTACCCGCATCTGGAAGAGGCATACCGCTTCGCCGAACTCGTCTTCCCACTGCTGCCGCTGACGTATGCGCTGGACAGGGCCGAGCTCTCTGTCAACACCGGTCCGTTCGGCGAGACGATCGCCAACGAGATCCGTCCGGCCGCAAGAAAGGCGTCCTGAGCATGGCCCCATCGCGCCTTCATGGCACCGGCGCAGCGGCGCTCAGGACGCTGGCGTCTTGGGCACTCCCGATCGTGCTGCTGATCGCCTGGGAGATCGCCTCGCGAAGCGGCGTACTGTCGACGCGACTCCTGCCGGCGCCGAGCGCAGTAGCCGCCGCCTTCTGGGAGAACCTGCGCAACGGCACACTCCTCACCCATGCAACAATCTCGACGGAGCGCGCGCTGAAAGGCCTGCTCATCGGCGGTGGCATCGGCTTCGTGCTGGGAGTCCTTGCCGGAATATC
>NZ_RZSF01000278.1:0-8987 GCF_004023325.1 Mesorhizobium sp. M1A.F.Ca.ET.072.01.1.1
TGCCGCGTTCGTCGAGCAGGCACAGCACGTTGCCTTGCTGCAGCTGACCCTGCAGCTTCTGGCCCTCCTCGCGGCGACGTTCGTCGGCGCTCTGGCCGCGACTCTCGGATGTCTCGACAATGCCGGCAAATTCCAGCCCGACCGCGGGCCCGCTCTTGGCGAAGCGCTCGAAATAGCGGTCGGCGAGCTCTCTCTCGGGGCCGGTCTTCATCCGGCCCACGGCATGAACGGTGATCTTCATCCTCGCCTCGGCGAGCTCTCGATCGGCGCCGGACCGGAACGGTCACGGCCCGCGATACGGCTCAGTGCAAGGTCTCTTCCTCGAGATCCGGCGCCTGCCACATCTTTTCGAGATTGTAGAATTCGCGGACTTCGGGACGGAAGACATGGACGATGATGTCGCCGGAATCGATCAGGACCCAGTCGGCGCTGGCCAGCCCTTCGACGCGCGCCATGCCGAGACCGGCATCCTTGAGCGCCTTGAGGAGATGGTCGGCGACCGCCGAGACATGGCGGTGCGATCGGCCCGATGCGACGACCATATAGTCGCCGAGGCTCGATTTACGCTGGATGTCGATTGAGACGATGTTTTCGGCCTTGGAGTCTTCCAGACTGGCAAGGACTGTCTTGATGGCGAGGGAGGCAGCATCGCTTCCGCTGATCCCGGCCGGCGAAGGCACGATATCGGCCTTCTTCCGCAGTGCTGTTCTCAGTGTGTTTCCTTTCCCAATAAGAACAACCAAATCACCCGGCAAATCAGGTGACCCTGCTTAGATAGGCAGAGTTCCATTGCAGTTTCAAGACGGGCGCGCTCTCAGGGCGGCCTCGGCAGGCCGGACAGGCCCTCGGAAGGCTGAAAAGAGCGGAACCCCTGCGCGCCGCATGGGTTATCGGCACACCGGACAAAGGGGATTCCCAACCATGCCAATCGACCCGCAGAGCGCCCTCATCACGATTCAAGCCGGGCTTGCGCAGCTCAGCTCGCTGATAGTCTCCTATTCCTTCTCGGCAATCGGTGCTGTGATCCTTCTGGTTGTCGGCTACCTCGTTGCCGGCCTTGCCGAGCGATCGATCTATGCCGGGCTCGGTCATATTCACGGCTTTGACGAGACGCTGCGCCACTTCTTCTCCCAGGTCGTCCGCTACGCCATCCTGATCCTGGTCGTTATCATGGTGCTCGGCCAGTTTGGCGTGCAGACGGCTTCGATCATCGCCGCGATCGGCGCTGCCGGTCTGGCGATCGGCCTTGCACTGCAAGGTACGCTGCAGAACATCGCCGCCGGCATCATGCTGCTTGCGCTGAGGCCCTTCCGCATCGGCGAATATGTGGAGGTCGGTGCGATCGCCGGCACAATCGAGGAGATCGGCCTGTTCGCGACCAAGCTGCGCACTGTCGAAGGTATCTACATCCTGGCGCCCAACCAAACGCTGTGGAACCAGCCGGTGCGCAATTTCACCCGCAACGGCGTCAGACGCACCGATATCAGCTTGAGCATCGGTTCATGGAACGACATCGACCGCGGGCAGAAGACGCTGCTTGCCATCGCCAATGCCGAGAAGCGCATCCGGCGCGAGCCGGCGCCGATCGCCTTCATCGCAGGGCTTGGCGAGAGCACGGTTTCACTGACCCTGCGCTACTGGACTTCAGCGGCCGACTATTTCGCCACCCAGATCGACTTGACCAAACGCGCCAAGCTGGCCTTCGACAACGAGGGCATTTCGATCCCCCTGCCGCCGCCCGAGATCCCGTCCCCGGAAGTCCGCAAGCAATAATCTCGTCAGTCCTTGGCCGGCTTTGTCGGCTCCTCCGACGCGAAGGCGAGCTCCACCGGCAGAGGCGTCTGCGCCGACATCGGCGCGAAGCTGCCGGTTGCGGCAGCGGGCATCGGTCGCGCCGAAAACACCCGCCACAGCACGAACAGGCAAAACGCGGAAGCGATGGCGATGCCGACATAGATGAAGGTGCCGGTGCCGAAGACGGCGGAAAGCGCCGTCACGATGCCGGGTACGATGAAGCCGGACAGCGACCAGGCAAAGAGCAGCGAACTCGACAGCGCCAGCAGCTCTTCCTTCCTGGCGCGGTCGGCGGCGTGGGCGCTGGACAGCGAATAGATCGATTCCGATGCACCGTCCCAGATCAGGTAGATCGCCACCAGGGCCATCAGCGCCCCGCCGTCGAAGGCGATGGCGAGCAGGCTCGCCGCCACCGCCAGCGCCGCCGTGCCCGCCAGCACATAGCGGCGGTCGGTACGGTCCGAGAGCCAGCCGAGCGGTATCTGCAGGATCAGCGTGCCGACCGGCATCGCCGACAAGAGCAGCGCCACCTCTGCCTGGCTGTAACCCTTGGCGGTGGCGTGGATCGGCGCAAAACCGGAAATGATCATCGACAGGCCGCCCACCGCCAGCATGCCGACGACGCCGACTGGCGAGATCCTCCACGCTTGGCCGAGCGCCACCGAAGCGGCCTGCGGCGCGGGCGGCTGGGCAAGCCGCGTCATGCCCACCGGCAGGATGGACAACGCGGTGAAGGCGATGCCGATCAGCGGCGCCGCCGCCGTCTGGATGTCGATCGCGGCGAGCGTCGCATAACCGACGCCCAATCCGGCGATATAGGCGACGTAGAACACCGCCATCACCCGGCCGCGTATGGCGTTCGGCAGGGCGTCGTTGAGCCAGCTCTGCGCGACGATGAAAAGGCCGCATATGGCGAAGCCGTAGAGCGCCCGCGCCGCGATCCACAGCAGCGGCATCGGTCCGGCGCCGATCGCCACGTTGGAGAGCGCGATCAGCGCCGAAAGCACCATGAACGCGCGGGCATGGCCGACCCGGCGCACCAAGGGTCCGGTCAGGATGCAGCCGGCGAGCCCGCCGGCCGAAAGGCCGGTGACGATCAGTCCGGCCCAGGTCGGATCGAAACCATCGGCGCCGAGCCGCACCGGAATGAAGGCGAACATCAGGCCGTTGCCGATCGCGATCAGCGCCATCGACACGATGACGCTGGCAATGGCAATCAGCGGCGCCGATTGTCCGGGATCGGTTTGGGTTTGCTTCAGCATGCCCTCGCAGCTTGGCTGATCGGAATGCGATAGGCCGCCGTAAAAGCGACATCGCTCGGCCCCTTGTGAAAGAAGGGTGGCCTCAGCCCTTCGCCGCCTTGCGGATCGCGGTGGAGGAAAGCGACGAGCGCGGGCCGTGGATGAAGGTCCAGGCCAGCGCTCGCATGCGGGCGAGCAGCGGCGCGTCGCCTTCGTCGACGCGGGCATAGTCGAAGGTCTTGGCGACGACCGAGGACAGAAAGTAGAGCGTGGCGCCCGGTCGGTCGATGACCGCGATCGGGAAGGTCAGCACGATCTCGCGCCAGCGCTGCCAGCGATGGAAGTCGCGTAAGGAATCCGCGCCCATGATCCAGACGAAGTCGACGCCTGGATTGCGCGCCTTGACCAGCGCCAGCGTGTCGGCGGTGTAGCGGACATGCTGCGCCGCCTCGAAGGCAGTGACCTTGATCTTCGGATTCCTGGCGATCTTTTCGGACAGCACGATGCGCTCGGCGAGCGGCGCCAGCTCGCGCGCGCTTTTCAGCGGATTGCCGGGCGTCACGATCCACCAGAGCTGGTCGAGGGCCAGCCTTCTCAGCGCAATCTCGGCGACCAGCGCGTGGCCCGCATGCGGCGGGTTGAACGAGCCGCCGAACAGGCCGACGGCCAGCCCTTTGCCGGCATGCGGCATGTGGAGATAGGGCGCGGGGACGGGCTGCTCGGGCTGGGAAAGCATGACGCTAGGCACCCCCCTCTGCCCTGCCGGGCATCCTCCCCGCAAGGGGGGAGATTGGCAGCTCCTTCGCAGTCGCAAATCTTGCAGTGTTGGCGACTGGCGAAACCGGGAAAATCAGCTGATCTCCCCCCTTGCGGGGAGGATGCCCGGCAGGCGGGAGGGGGGAGCCTAGGCGCAAGCTTCAGCCTCTTGGGGCAAGCGACATCAAGGCCTCACCTGCCCCGACCCGCGCACGCGGTACTTGAACGAGGTCAGCTGCTCGACGCCGACCGGTCCGCGCGCATGCATCTTGCCGGTGGCGATGCCGATCTCGGCGCCCATGCCGAACTCGCCGCCGTCGGCAAACTGTGTCGAGGCATTGTGCAACAAAATCGCCGAGTCGATCTCGCTGAAGAATGTTTCGACCGTTTGCGCATCCTCGGCGACGATCGCCTCGGTGTGATGCGAGGAGAAGGTCTCGATATGCTCGATCGCGCCGGCCACGCCGTCGACCAGCTTCACCGCGATGATCGCGTCGAGATATTCCGTCACCCAGTCGGCGTCGGTCGCCGGGCTGGCGTCGGCAAAGGCTTTCATCAGCTCGGCGTCGGCATGGACCTCACAGCCGGCGGCGCGCAGGGCCTCCAGGATCGGCACCAGATGGGTGGACGCGACCGCGCGGTCGACGAGCAGCGTCTCGGCGGCGCCGCACACGCCGGTGCGCCGCATCTTGGCGTTGACGGCGATCTGGACCGCCATGTCGAGCTTCGCCGAACGATCGACATAGAGATGGCAGATGCCTTCGAGATGGGCAAAGACCGGCACGCGCGCCTCGGTCTGCACGCGCCCGACCAGGCTCTTGCCGCCGCGGGGGATGATGACGTCGAGATTGCCGGCTAGGCCCTTGAGCATCTCGCCGACCGCGGCGCGGTCGGTGGTCGGCACCAATTGGATGGCGTCTTGCGGCAGGCCGGCTGCCTTCAGCCCTTCGACCATGCAGGCATGGATAGCCGACGACGAATTGATCGAATCCGAGCCGCCGCGCAGGATCACGGGATTGCCGGCTTTCAGGCAGAGTGCGCCGGCATCGGCCGTCACGTTCGGGCGGCTTTCATAGATGACGCCGATGACGCCGAGCGGCGTGCGCACGCGCTCGATATGGAGGCCGTTCGGCCGGTCCCATTCGGCAATCACCTCGCCGACCGGATCCTTGAGCGCCGCGATCTCGCGAATGCCGTCGGCCATCGCCTCGATGCGCGACGGTGTCAGTTTCAACCGGTCCATGAAGGAACCGGACAGCCCGGCTTCCTCGCCGTTCGACATATCGATGGCGTTGGCCTCTAGGATCGCCTGCTCGTTGCGCAGGATGGCGTCGGCCATCGCGGCCAAGGCGTCGTTCTTGGCCTTGGTCGATGCGACGGCCAACGGTCGGGCAGCGGCGCGGGCGCGGAGCCCGATATCGGCCATCAGCGTCACCGTATCTTCCCCGGATTTGTCATGCAGCTTCAGCATGGTTCATCCTCCGCTGGGTCATTCGTCGGCCAAAACTTGGTCGTCGGCCAATACTTGATCACTGGATCGACTTACCACAAGGTCGTCGCGATGGATCATCGCCGAGCGCGCCTCGTAGCCGAGCACATTTTCGATCTCGGCCGTCTTCAAACCCGCGATCCTTACGGCATCGGCGGCATCATAGGCAACCAGCCCGCGCGCGATCTCGCGGCCCTCGGGCGACAGGATCGCCACCGTGTCGCCGCGCGAGAAATTGCCGCTGACGAGCTTGACGCCGGCCGGCAGCAGCGACTTGCCCGATTTCAGCGCGCCGACAGCGCCGGCATCGACGGTGAGCCTCCCAGCCGGCTCCAACTGTCCCGCGATCCAGGTCTTGTAGCCCTTCACCGGGTTGGCGCTGGGGTTGAAGAAAGTGGCGCGCTCGCCGCGCTCGATCGCCATCAGCGGCGACAGGCGCGTGCCGGCGGTGATGATCATCGCGGTGCCGGCGGCGTTGGCGATCTTGCCCGCGTCGAGCTTGGTCCGCATGCCGCCGCGCGAGAGTTCCGAAGCGGCGGCGCCCGCCATCGCCTCGATATCCGGCGTGATGCGCTCGACCACCGGAATGAACTTGGCTTGCGGGTCCTTGGCCGGCGGCGCCGTATAGAGCCCGTCGATGTCGGAAAGCAGCACCAGAAGATCGGCGCCCATCATCGTCGCCACCCGCGCCGCCAGCCGGTCGTTGTCGCCATAACGGATTTCGGAGGTCGCGACCGTGTCGTTCTCGTTGATGACCGGCACCGCCTTCATCTTGAGCAAGGTCGAGATCGTGGCGCGGGCGTTGAGATAGCGGCGGCGCTCCTCGGTATCGCCGAGGGTCAACAGAATCTGCCCGGATTTGAGCCCGTCCCTGCCCAGCGCATCCGACCAGGCGCCCGCAAGCGCGATCTGGCCGACGGCCGCCGCCGCCTGGCTTTCCTCGAGCTTCAGCGCGCGTTTGCCGAGCCCGAGAATGGTGCGGCCGAGCGCGATGGCGCCCGAGGATACGACGAGCACCTCCGCGCCGGCATTGGCGAGCACCGCGATGTCTGCGGCTAAAGAGGTCAGCCAATCGCGCTTCAAGCCGGTCGCGCGGTCGACGAGCAGCGCCGAGCCGATCTTCACGGTTATGCGCCGGTATGATTTCAGCGATTTCATGGGTTTTGCCGCCAGCGCGTATCGACTGGAGCGGGAACGGCATCGCGCGCCTCGGCGACCACCGCCATCAGCGCGCGCTGCACAGCCTCGACGCCTTCGCCGGTGACGGCCGACAACAGCATCGGCGCGCGGCCGGCGGCGCGTTTCAGAGAGGCAGCCTTCTTCTTGCGGGCGTCCGCGTCGAGGATGTCGACCTGGCTGAGGGCGATGATCTCAGGCTTGTCGGCCAGCCCATGGCCATAGGCTTCGAGCTCGGCGCGCACGGTCTTGTAGGCCTTGCCGGGATTTTCCTCCTGCGCCGAGACGAGATGGAGCAGGACGCGCGTGCGCTCGACATGGCCGAGGAAGCGGTCGCCGATGCCGACGCCCTCATGCGCGCCCTCGATCAGGCCGGGGATGTCGGCCAGCACGAACTCGCGGCCGTCGATGCGGGCGACGCCGAGGCCGGGATAGAGCGTGGTGAAGGGATAGTCGGCGATCTTCGGCTTGGCGGCGGTGACGGCCGCAAGGAAGGTCGACTTGCCGGCGTTGGGCAGGCCGACAAGGCCGGCATCGGCGATCAGCTTGAGCCGCAGCCAGATGCTCAACTCCTCGCCCGGCTGGCCGGGATTGGCGCGGCGCGGCGCCTGGTTGGTCGAGGTCTTGAAATGCTGGTTGCCGAAGCCGCCATTGCCGCCCTTGGCGAGCAGAAAGCGTTGGCCGACCTCGGTCAAATCGCAGATCAGCGTCTCATTGTCCTCGGCGAAGACCTGGGTGCCGGCCGGCACTTTCAGCGTCGCGTCGGCGCCCTTGGCACCCGTCATGTTGCGGCCCATGCCGTGCATGCCGGTCTTGGCCTTGAAATGCTGCTGGTACCGGTAGTCGATCAGTGTGTTCAAGCCATCAACGGCTTCGACCCAGACATCGCCGCCGCGGCCACCGTCGCCGCCGTCCGGACCGCCGAACTCGATGAATTTCTCGCGGCGGAACGACATCGATCCGGCACCACCGTCGCCGGACCGGATGTAAACTCGGGCTTGGTCGAGGAATTTCATCGGATTTTCAGGTTTCTGCTATTGCGCTTGCGGGATTGCTCTAAACCAAGGTGGAGCCAAGGGCGAGGCCCGTTTGCAACTAAAGCGCCGGCTGCACTTTAGCCAGGGGCGCGGTAGCACTGTTCGCGGGCGAGACCGGGAGGCGCGAATGAAGCTTGTCACTTACAATATCCAGTATGGCATCGGCCTCGACGGCAAATACGATGTCGGCCGCATCGCCGACGCGGTGCGCGGCGCCGATGTCATCGCCCTGCAGGAAGTCACCCGCAACAACCCGCGCAACGGCGACCGCGACATGGTGGCCGAGATCGGCGAGGCGCTGCCGGACTATTTTGTCGCCTATGCCAGCAATTTCGAGGTCAATATCGGCTCGCGCCTGGATGCCGGCCGCGCCGTCACCCGCACCTTCCAGCTCGGCAACATGGTGCTGTCGAAGACGCCCATTCATCTGTCGCGTAATCTCCTTCTGCCGCGCAGCCGCAGCCTGGAGCGGATGAACTTCCAGCGCGGCGCGCTGGAGGCGCTAATCGAGACGCCGCTCGGCTTCATCCGCTTCTACTCCACCCATCTCGACCACCGCAGCCCCGTCGAGCGTCAGAGCCAGATCCGTTTCCTGCGCCAGCGCCTGCTCAACTACGCGTTGGAAGGCGGCGGCCTTTCCGGCATTCCCGAAATCGGCCTGCCGGACCTGCCCTATCCGGAAGCCTTCATCGTCATGGGCGACTTCAACATGCTGCCCGGATCGCCCGAATATGTCGAACTCGCCGGACGTCCGGACCATGAATTCGGCATGCCGCTCACCGCCGATCTCGCCGTCGATGTCGCCCAGCGCCTGGACGTTTCCGGCCTCTTCACCTGGATCGACCCCAATCGGCCCAACGATGCGGGCCGCCACAAATGCATCGACTACGTCTTCACCAGCGCTTCGCTCGCCGGCTCGCTGAAGCGCCTGTGGGCCGACCGGCAGGCGCGTGGATCGGACCACCTGCCGGTCTGGGTCGAATTGGGCTGAGTCGTCTTTGATTGCCGACGCCTAGGCGTGTTGCTATTCAGGTCAGGCTGAGCCGAAAATGACGGCTTTCGAGAACCGGAGCGGAGCGTACTGAAAGCACGCGAGCACCGGAAGCGCAGGAAACCGTCATTTGCAGGCCGGCCTCACCTGAATTTCAACATGCCTAGAAGTGCACCCAGTTGCGCAGGCTCGTCCAGGTCTTGCGGTCCAGCCGGTAGCGCTCGACCGGCACCTGGCCGGCGACGATCGAGTTCAGCATGCCCTGGCCGGCATACTGAAAGCCGCACTTGTGGATGACGCGGCGCGATGCCGGATTGATGACCCTGGTCGAGGCATGCAGCACCTGGATCGAGGTCTTCTGGAAGGCAAGGTCGACCAGCGCGTGCGCCGCCTCGGTCGCATAGCCGCGCTTCCAGTGAGGCTCGCCGATCCAGTAGCCCAGCTCCAGCCCGCGATCGGTGGTATTCAACCCCGCGCAGCCGACGAAAGTGCCGGTGCCGGCG
>NZ_RZSF01000279.1:0-8957 GCF_004023325.1 Mesorhizobium sp. M1A.F.Ca.ET.072.01.1.1
ACGTGATAGCTATAGGGCTGGTGCAGCACGCGCTCGTAGACTTGGACCCCCAGTTCGTGTCCGAGCGAGAAGACATAGGAGTTGGTGGCCCAGGTCAGGAAAATGCGGACGGAGCCCGCCGTGAGGGCGACCACCGAAAACAAAACTGTTAGGCCAAGAAGGCTGTCCGAAGCATCGGTCAGTCGAAAGCCGGCCAGCTGACGGGCGAGGAAGGACTGGCCGCCGATTGCCTCGGGATTGGCGATGCGCGCGAGGAACGGCAGCAAGGCTCCAAGTGTCGCCGCCTCCGCGAGAGCGCCGCAGGTCATCAGGCCCAAAAGCCCGAAAAACTGTCGTTTCCGGCGCTTCGAAACCTGCTGCCACAAGCGCCGAAGCGTATCGGTGGTGCTGCCGGGGTTGCGTGTTCCGTTTGGTGCCAAAGCCGTGTCCGCGTTCACGAATGCCCAATGCTCACGTTCAGCCGCCCGCGACAAGCCGCATGTGGTGCCGATTGACAATTTAATCACAGACGGTCGAAGCTCGGCCGTCCACAACTTCGATGTGCAAATGAGTCTGCGGCTGCGCCCGCGCGGTGGCTTGAGCATGGATAGCACCCTCAAAACGCGGCAAGGAATGTGGCGTCGTTTAACGGCGGGACCGTTGCGATCGCTGGGATTGTTATCGGCTGGCCTCGGGACGGCGTTCTTGCTGTTCGTTTCGGCCTACCCACTTGGATTGATCAGCGCCTATCCGGCACCACCGCAGGCCGCAACCGAAGGCCCCCTCGGATTCGAGGAGAAAGTCGCAGACGTCGATGACCTTTACCGCGATCCGGAGGAGCCCGTGCAGGCCTATCTCCAGCGCCTCACAAAGGCGGTGGCAGGCGGCATGGTGCACTACTGGACGCAAGGCGACGAGTGGACCCTCGCAGACACCCGCTACACAAGGATAGGGCTTTTCGACAATTACCTGCTCTGGATGCAGAGCTTCCTTCCTCAGTATCGGCAAAACCTCCAGAATTATGAATTTGTGACTCCCCACAAGGCGCTTGCCCGCGGCTACGGCTTCTGCTCCCAGGTTTCGAAGATTGTGTATTCCGTCCTGGCAGATCAAGGGATCGAGGCCACGATATACACGGTGCCTGAGCACACGGTCGTTGAGTCGAATGGCAGCATTCTGGACTCTGACTACGGCGTCTTCGTCCCCCATTCGCTTAGCGAGGTACAGCAGGATCCCACCATAATCGATCCCTATTATGTGCAATTCGGATCGATGCTGCCCCTGTTGCACAAAGCCTATGGCCAATCGTGGCAACCCCTCGGGACGTCTCAAGGCTTCAACGACGTCCGGAACTACGAGGCAAAGTTTGAGCGCCTGAAATGGTGGCCGCCGCTTATGCTTGTGGCGACGGGTATCCTGTTCATAGCTTTCAGCGCGCTTCTGAGGCGTCGTAATGTTGCTTAGCCCGGACCGGATTTAGTTGTTCGCGAGCCTTCGATCCGGCTGGTTTACCGACCCTTTGGGTTGCAGGCGGTGCACGCGTATGGCAAGCCGAGCTCAGCGAGGGCTGCGAAATGTCGCTTCGAAAAGAAATGACGATGTCTGGTACTGAGCAACGGGACCTTGCCGCCGTACCCGCGGCGACGCTGACAAAAATGCGTCGCCGGGGAGTGCTCTTCGTTATCGGGCAGCTCGACCTTGGCGGCACAGAGAGCCAACTCGTTATGCTAGCGAAGGAGTTGAAAAGGAGAGGCTGGCGGGTGGAAGTGTTTTCGCTTTCAAAGGGCGGCGTCCTGGCCGAGCCCTTGAGCTGTGCCGGAGTAAACCTCGTATACGGACTTCACCGACAGAACCCCGCGCCCGCAGCGGCGGCACGGGCCGAGCGGGCCCTCGAACCGAGCACCGCACCAAAGACACGACCTAGTCATGTGAATCTGAAGTTCGGCTCATTGTCTTTTGGCAGAAGCGTTTGACGGAGGCGAGGATTTCATCTGCGGATTTCACCCATTTATAGGGTTTGGGGTTTTCGTTGTGGGCCTTTATAAAGGCGGTGATGTCGGCTTCGAGTTCAGCGGTGGATCGATGGACACCGCGTTGCAATTGCTTGCGCGTTAGCTCTGCAAACCACCGTTCCACCTGATTGATCCAGGACGCTGATGTCGGTGTGAAGTGCACATGCCAGTGCGGGCGGCGTGCTAGCCAGGCTTTAATCTTCGGTGTCTTGTGGGTGGCATAGTTGTCCATCACGAGATGTACGTCCGACCCTTTGGGCATCTCGCAGTCGATCCGCTTGAGAAAGTCGAGGAACTCAGTCGCACGATGGCGTTTGTAGCACTTACCGATTACAGCGCCGGTGGCCACATCGAGTGCTGCGAACAGGGATGTCGTGCCGTTGCGAACGTAGGTATGACTGCGCCGCTCGGGCACGCCCGGTGCCATTGGCAAGACCGGCTGCTCGCGATCCAGCGCCTGTATTTGCGATTTTTCGTCCACACACAGCACGATCGCCCGGTTCGGCGGCGACATATAGAGGCCAACAATGTCCTGGACCTTGTCGACGAACAGCGGATCGGTGGACAACTTGAATGTCTCTGACCGGTGCGGCTGCAGACCAAACGCGGTCCAAATCCGCCGGATGGTTGTGTGCGATAGTCCGGAGCCGGCTGCCATGGAGCGGATCGACCAATGGGTCGCGTCTTTCGGCGTGGTGTTCAGCGTACGCTCAATCACCTGAGCCACTTGCGCGTCAGATACTGTCCGTGGACGACCCGCACGATATTCGTCTGTTAGGCCTTCAATGCCATCCTGCACGAACCTGCGACGCCATTTGCCGACCGTGTGCTCGTGGACACCGAGGCGTTCGCCAACTTCCTTGCTTTGCAGCCCTTCGGCACACAGCAGGATCATCCGACACCGGTCTGATAGCGACCGGGGCGCTTTGTGTCGACGGACCTGAGCTTCCAGAAAAGTCCGATCCTCGTCACTCAACACGACCAAATCCGCCGGTCTGCCAACCATCACTAACCCTCCTGCCGGTCCAACAGAAGCAATATATAATGAGGCTTACTTCAGTTCCAGGTGACTAGCGTGAAGGCAATGCTGGTTCTTTCCGCTGCCGTCGCATCCCTTGTGGCCCGCATCGCCTTGTCGCGGCCAACGGCCGTTCACGCGCTGCTGCCTCTGACCAATTTCCTGGGCGCCGTTGCAGGTCGGATCGCTTTTGCACGGCTCGTGATCACCTCAAGACGCGGTCTCGGCAACCACCAGGAGCGATGGCCTCGGCTCAAACGAATGGATCGGATCGCAAACAGGCTTTCCCACGTGGTGGTCGCGAATTCTCATGCGGTCGCGGCCGATATGGCAGCCCGGGACGACTACGATGTCCACGCGGTAAAGGTGATACCGAACGGCCTCGATCTAAGCCGCTTCGATGACATTGAAAATAGCCGGGCCGAGACCCGGCTGAAACTGGGTCTCAGCCCGGACGAAATCGGAATCGTAATCGTTGCCAACCTCATACCCTACAAGGGACATAGAGATCTGATCCAGGCGTTCGCGCTCGCCTCCCCAAGGCACTCGGGCCTGCGGTTGTTCATGGCCGGACAGGATCGGGGCATCCGCGAGGCTCTGCTGGACGAGGCCGCCCGGCTAGGCGTCGGATCGAAAGTGCAGGCTTTAGGGAGCCGGACCGATGTCCCGGTCCTGCTCGCGGGCATGGACATCGGCGTGATCGCTTCCCACGAAGAGGGCTTCTGCAACGCCTTGATGGAAAAGCTCGCCGCCGGCCTTCCAGTCGTCGCCACAAACGTCGGCGGGAATCCAGAGGCCGTCTCCGGGATGCCAGGATGTGTCCTGGTGGAGGCTCGTGACCCTGCTGATCTCGCTCGCGGGCTTCTTGCCGTTCTCGACCGAATGCCGGAGCCGCTGGCCGACCGGAAGTTTCGGCAACAGACGATGCGGCAGCGCTATTCGATCGCAGCCATGGTCGACGATTATGAACGCCTCTATCTCGCGGGGAGATGAATGAGCGGGATCGGTCATGCCTCCCAGGATCGCTCCTTGAGTGCGGCGCATCGGTGGAGGCCGATCCTGGCGAACCTTTCCGCCGGGATCTGTGCGCTCGCCGTGGTGCTCTACCAGTCGTGGTTTATGCCGTTCTTTCTGCCGTTCTTTATGGGCAGGGATGAATTCGCGAGGCTGGTTTTCCACGCCCTCTATGGCAGCGTCCTGATCGTCTCTTTCGCTGTTCTGGTGGTGCGCCGTGACGTGCGAAAGGCGATCGTGCCGCTTGCGATCGCCGCAGCGATGGCAGTCGCCCCGGTTGTGCTGCATCCGGTCGGAATCGTCGCCAAGTGTTATCTGATTACCCTGTTTCTCGGTGGCGCGGCGATCGTGATGATGCTTGCCTCCTCCCCTGCAACTGTGTTGCGGCTGTCGGCGTCGGCCACTGCTCTCAGTGCTGTCATCTGCTTCCTGGATCTGTGCTTCGCCAACGGCTTCACCAACACTCCGGGCAGAGCTGCCGGGTTGGCGATCAACCCGAACGTTGCAGCGGCCGGCCTGCTGCTCGGTGCGGCAGCCAGCTACGGCGCGGTTGCGCAAAAATGGCGTGCGAGTTTCCTTGTTCTTGTGGGGGCGGCACTGCTGGCCACTCTTTCCCGCTCGACCCTTCTCGCCGCCTTTGCGGCCGTCGCGGCGCCCATTGCCGTTCGCCTCTGGCAACGATTTCGCAATGGACGGCAATTCCAGATCGACCTTCGTGATTGGGCACGCGCGATCGCTGTTGCATTTGCGCTCCTCGTAGCGATTGGCATTGCCTCGCTCACCAATAACTATTTCCGCGTTGCCGTGGGAGAGTCCCTTGGAGGGGTCCTCTCCCTGAACGAGGCGCTTAACGAAGCGTCGGCGGCCGTCGACACTTCGCTCACAGCCGCATCCCCACCCAGGCCCGGCACTCTACCGCCGACGACTCCAGCGGCTTCGTTCCACGCCGACCTCCCTGGCAACGCCGTCAACGGACCTTCTTCACGGCAGCCGGAAGCAAGGACGTTGGAAAGCGGGGGGCCAGCTTCTCCTAAAGCTCCGTCGGACACTGGCGCGATGCCAGTTCCGGCATCCAACGCGATGCCCTCATCGGCATCCTCATCCAATTCGGGCCAATCTCCGAGCGCTAGCAAGATGCAGGCACTCGGCGAGCGGCTCACGGATGAAGGCGTAAGAAATTCGATCTCGGCACGCGCTCTCTTTCTGGAACGCGGCTTGCTCGCCTACAGGGAAGGGGGCTTCTTCGGCCGAGGCCTCGAAGAGGCGCAGGCTCTCGCGCCCCACAACAGTTTTGTCCTGTTCGCGATCGCCTTCGGTCACCTCGGATGGCTGGTTCCGATCGGTCTCGTCGGCTTCGCTTTCTGCTTTGTCCGCGATGCGAGAGACCTTCCTCTTGGTGTTGCCGTCCTGGGCGTCATGCTCACGTCACATGACGTCTTGCTGACCCCGAGCCTCTTTCTGCCCGTCGCGCTGGGGATCGGCGGCATGCTCGCCGTGAAGGCGGAGCCTGCTCAGAACCGTAGAACGGGTTGGAGCTTTGCTGCGGGAACCGTCGGGGGCGCAGCTCTCTTCGTCGCCGGCTGCGTCGCCATACTCGCCCTCACGCCGCAGCTGTCCGGGGGGCGGTTGCAGAACGAGGCAATGTTCACCTCCAGAGGAGGATACGGAGCCCGCCTTCCGGCCCCTAGCTTTCCGGGCCTGTTCCAGTTTGACGACCTTCCTGCTTCGCAAGCCTCCTATCTGCGAGAGGACGGGACACCGCTGCGACGCGTGAACTGGTCTGCGCACTCGTGGCCCGCCGTCCGGCAGGGCGAGTACACGTTTCGCCAACGAGATACGGTGCTGTTCGCCGCCACGGACATAAGCGATCCGCGCCAAAATGGGCGAACCTACGAGGTCGCCGTCCCGCTTGCGGTCAGCGCGCTCTGTTTCATCGTTCTGGGGACGATCCTGGCCTGGTCAATCGCGACGGCAGCAGCGTGTCGTGGGTATCTGCCGCGCACAGATTGATTCACCGACCCACTGCTGTTTCATCGCGACGCCACGGCTAGATCGTCCCGCAGCTTACTGATGATTGTCGGCACGATCAGCCTTGCGCCGAAGACCGACAGGTGGTGGTCGTCGACGTAGAGGCTATGTCCTGCGCCGTCCGTCGCGCGGCACTCCGTCGTGGAGCAGACGGTCTGCACAGGGTCGACCAGCTGAAAGCTGGATTGGCTCGCGAACGCCCGAAACGCAGCCTCGAAGGCGACATGCTCCGAGAGCGACGGCGCCGGGCATGGCAGCGGAAAATAGTGAGGCCTCACGTCGCAGATCAGGTTGGTGTTTGGAGCGTGCCCGATCAGGATGACCGGACCGCGGAAATCGGCATAGAGCTTCGCGACGTCCATGAGCATCATCGGAAACAGCTTGCCCAGATCAGGAGCGTCGACAGCCACGCCGTCGGTCTTCCGCTCAAGCAGGTTGCGGTATCCGGGCCACCGCTGGGCTTGCACGATGGCGGAGATCCCTCCCGCTTTCAGCCACCGAGCGGCTTGATCAGTCGCCACGCGGCAATGTTGCGTGACCGCGCCGTTGGTCCGGGTCTGAAGATTCGCTCCGAAATAGCAGTTGCCCGCTTGCGCCAACAGGAAATGAAAGTCCTTCCCACCAAGCTCTTCCAGAGCGCGCGTGTAGTGGTCGACGTGCGAGTCCCCGACAACGAGGATTTTCCTTGGGCTCTTGAGATTTCCGAATTCGCAGAAGTCCGGGCAGCCCAGCGAACCGGTGATCGCTTTCAATGCCACGCTATCGGCCAGTTCTGTTCCTGCGGCAACCGATGGCACACGCCAGGGCAGGCCATCCCGCATCCACCAGCTGACCAGCGCGAAGGAGACAATGCCTGCCAAGGCAAGCCTGGGAGGCGAGACGAATCCGCGGCCGGCCCGGCAGGGCTGTTCAACCAGGTGAAACATCAAGACGGCCAGGGCGAACGCCAGGAAACCGGCTAGCATCGTTTCCGTTGGCGACAGCGGCCGAAGCAGGGCGTACTCGCAAAATACAATCACGGGCCAATGGACGAGGTAGAGCGAATAGCTGATGCGTCCGATGTAGGCTGTCGGCTTGTTGCGTAAGACAAGGCTTACCCATTGCGAGCGATCGGCATGCAGCACCATCGCTGCGCCCAGGGTCGGGGGAAGCACGTTCCAGGCCGGGGGTGCCGCACCGCCATCGAGAAAGAAGATGCCACCCCCGATGATAGCCAGCCCCAGCAAGGCGATAAACTCGTGAGCTATGACGGAGGGGGGCTTCCGAAGCCAGACCAATGTCGCTCCGCAAGCGAACTCGAAAACGCGAAAGGGCGCGTTGTAAAAGACGGTGGCGCGGCCGTCCGCAATCCAGTCCGCCGCCCGCGTTCCTGAAAGCAGCCAAAATGACCCGTCCTGGAACGCCAGGACAAGGCAGAAGCCTGAGATCGCCATGGCCAGAACAGGCCAGAACACGCGCCGCCGGAAGACGATCCAAAGAAGTGTCAGCAGCAGCGGCCAGACGAGGTAGAACTGCCACTCCACGCACAGCGACCAGGTATGAAGGAGCGGTTTGACGCGCGCGCCGAGATCGAAATAGCCGGACTCGCGCCAGAAGAGGACGTTCGAAACGCCGAACGTCGCGGCCAGAAGAGACCCGGCGAAGCTCTCCATATGCTGGGGCGCAAACAGAAGAAACGCCGCGACGCTTGAGACCGCCAGCGTCATGAAAAAGGCTGGCAGTAGCCGCCGCGCCCGGCGCGAATAGAACTGAGCGAGGCTGAAACAGCCCGCTTCGATCTCGGCTGCCACGATCTGGGTGATCAGGAAGCCGCTGATGACGAAAAAGACGTCGACGCCGGCGAAGCCGCCGGTGAACCCTGAGATTCTCAGATGGAAGAAAAGCACAGCCAGGACGGCGAGAGCTCTAAGCCCGTCTACGTCCGCCCGGTGAACGATTGGTGCGATCGCTGTGGCACCTCGAGGCAACGGCTGCGGGCCAGCCGGCACCTCATCCGATCGAGAAGCCGTGTCCATCCTCAAGGCTGGACCGCCACTGCCATTGTTGTTGTGCCGTTCCTCATCGTCATCAATTGCTGCGATGCGCCGCCAAAAGCTTCGGGTTGACGGTCTCTGACATCCGGAGCTGGCCGCCGTCGGCGGCAAGAGCCGGGAAGAAACCGATCATTCTTGCGAGCTCGCCGTCTGTGACGGGTCCAAGATTCCTGCGAATGTGCGATGCATCGCGATAGATGAACTCGCCGTTGACGTAGGTGGTACAATGTCTGTTCGGGCACATGCCATTCACCGGATCCAGGAAGAATACCCGGTCCTTCCTGGCCAGGGATCCGAGCGCCGCGACCGTCGGCGCCCATATCTTCAGTATTCTTTCGCTATCCATCTCCGTTGAACAACGCCGCAAAATCTTGGTTTCCCGCATCGCTGCACACGAGGTGAGATCCAGACCCGGCCCCGGAACCTGGCCGACAATCCCGATTCGTCGATGATGCGTGGTGATCTCCGCGACGAGGCTTTGCAAACCGTCGCGCAGCAACAGCACTTTGTCGGCGTTGCGCCCATCGTCAGCTCGGACATCGGTGGTGGCAAGGCTGGTCCAGGCGGATGACAGCACGACAATGTCGATGTCCGAGCGCCGACCCAGCATGCCGACCGCCGCCTGCCGGGACGATGCACAGATTTCCTGATAGCGGGGCTGCCCAGGGTAGGCGCGGTTGACGCCCTTCCCAAAAGCCGCCGGGCAAGCCCGGTACAGGAAGAAAGCGGTGTCTTCCCGCTGTCCGACGACGTCCAGCAGCGGCGCAAGATGCTCTGCATGACTGTCGCCCCAAAGCATGCCGCGGTGCTTCGCTTTATCCCAGGGCGCGCCAAAGGCGCAAAACGCGCTGCCCAGTTCGGGTATCCTGACCA
>NZ_RZSF01000027.1:0-37778 GCF_004023325.1 Mesorhizobium sp. M1A.F.Ca.ET.072.01.1.1
GTGCTGGCCGCGTTCGCCATTCTTGCGGCCGCCGGAGCTGTCATGGGCTGCTGAGCGGGCGCTTGTGCAACCGGTACCGCGGGTGCAGCCTGCTTCTGTGCCGCCGCGATGTCGGGAAGGATCGAGCCGGCCGCAAGAATGGCGAACGCGGCCAGCACCACAAAAAAAACGTTCCGGGACAAGGCTAGTCCTCGCGTCATCATTGCACGCCAATGCCGTCTGACTAGAAAACATGAGTTAGAGAGTCAACTATTAAGGTTTTCATCACCATCAAATATTCGGGTCGGTGCGTCGGTAACCTGGGACGCCGTGAGGTCTGGACTGCGACGCCGTCGCTGGGCCACCATGCCAGCCACACCGAGGCAGCAGGCGATGATCAAGGCGACCCCGTTCGAATTCCCCTATGACGGCAGGCTGGTGCCGCAAAACACCGCCCTGCTCGTGATCGACCTGCAGGAGGATTTCCTGTCGCCGACAGGCTATTTCGCCAGGAAAGGCTATGACCCTTCGCCGCTGCGCGGCATTCTGCCGACGGTGAATCGGCTGATTGCGGCGGCGCGCGCCGCCGGCCTCGCCATCGTCCATACGAGGCAAGGCTACCGCGCCGACATGGCCGATATGACGGCTTACGAAAAATGGCGGCGCAAGCGGGCGGGACTGGACGGCACGGATATCCTGCTGCGCTCCAGCCCAGGCTTCCAGATCGTCGCCGACATAGAAGTCAGGCCCGAGGACATCATTGTCGACAAGACCTGTAACGGCGCCTTCACCTATACGGATCTGGAACTGGTGCTGAGGGCGCGCGGCATCACCATCTGATGTTCACCGGCTGCACGACCGATGTCTGCGTTCACACGACGCTGCGCGAGGCCTGCGACCGCAATTTCCAATGCCTGACGATTGCGGACGCCTGCGCCAGCGGCGACGGCCGGGCGCACGAAGCCGCGCTCGATATGGTGACGGTCGAGGACGGCGTCTTCGGCGCGCTGGCGAGCTCGGAGGCGGTCATCGCCGCGCTGTCGCGGATCGCAGAACAACGGGATTGATATGGGAGCTTCGGGATCACAAGTATCCGCCGGTCACAAATCTTTTTGCGTGCACCGTTCCGTTGCCGGCGTCGCCTTCGTCTTCACGGTTGTGACGATTGCGGAAGCCACAATGGCCGCCGCCACCAACACAGACGGAGCCAAGCCTTGTCGACCGCAGTGACCTTGATCAATGTCTTCACTATGTCCCGTCTTGATGAAACCGGCAGCCGCAGCGGCCGGTCTCACCTCGCCCCGCGATTTCATCGAAGGTGTGCCCCGGTGAACGAACGCGACGCGAACGTTCCCGGCGCCAGGGTGTCGGTGTCGCACCGCGCCAGCGAATTCGCGATCAGCGTGACCGTCTCGCGGCCGATCCGCGCGATCTCGCTGGGACGGTCGATACCGCCGATCATGAATTCCTCGATGCCTAGCGCGGTATAGGGCAACAGCGAGAGCGCAAGCCGCGCCGGCGGCCCCGCGACCTCGACCGCCTTGTGGTCGGAGGCGCCGGACCAGCCTTCGGGGCGAATGCGGACGGGAAGCGCGAAGCGCAATCTGCCGGCGCGGCCGTGCTCGGCTGCAGCGCCGCGCACACGCTGCATCAACTGCGCGACTTCGTCCGGCGAGCCGGCCGCCAGCTCGAATATATCGGCATGCCGGCCGGCGACCTTCAGCGCTGTGCCGGACTGGCCGCCGAGCCGGATGGTGAGGTCGCCGCCATGCGGGCCCTTGCGCGGCACGTAACCGCCTTTGACGCTGTAGAAGGCGCCTTCATGGTCGAAGGGCTTGTCGTTCGACCACAGCCGCTTCAGCAGCACCAGATATTCGTCGATGCGTTGCCATACCACGCTGTGGCCGACCGGCCGCGCCTCGGCATCACTGTCCTGGAGCGGCTCGCTCAGCATCCTGAGCGACAGGCGGCCGCCGCCTCTGCGGTCGAGCGCCGCGAGCTGCCTTGCCGCCACCGCCGGCTCGACCACACCGGCCCAGTGCGTCAGCACCACTTCCAGCGCCGGGGTGCGGTCGAGCGTCTGCGCGGCGATGTCCATGTTGGCGAGCAGGCCGGCCGGATCGTCGATCACCAGCTTGCGGAACCCCGCATCCTCGATCAGCGACAGCTTGGTCGCCGTCTCGGCGAAATCGTAGAAGAAGCTGCCATTCGCAGGCTTACCGGGAACATGCGTGAACTCGATCGGCATTGCCATCTCCTCCGTCACGTTGGCTTGCCCCGCTCCACCTCGAACAATCCAATGCGCGCAGGCGCGCCGACGCGCCCTGGCGCTCGGCCAGTTATCTTCTCCGGTTACTCCAACTCAGATTTTTGGACGGCGGGGCCGTAGGCCCCGGCTCTGTCAAGGGATGATCCCAAGCACCACCGCGCCGGTGAACACGAATGACAGCGCGAAAACGAGATAGGCGAAGGTTCCGCCATAGGCGGGCCTCCAGCTCTGGTCGGCGGTCAGCCTCTGGCCCTTGCGCTGAGCATTCTGCATGTAGGTCATGGTCGAACCTCCGTCTCGGCCATTAATCTATAAAGATAGTAGACTTTGTCGAGTGCTATTTTTCGCCGGTTTTTGGAAGGACGTCCTCGGAAGCGGCAACTTGAGGGGCGTTTATTCTCAGCCGAGATCGAAAAACGTGCGGGGATGCGCCACCGGCGGATCCGACAAAATGCCTGTAGCTCCGGCAAACGGCCTCGTTCAAGCGCTTGGCTATTCGGTACGCGAGGGGATAGCATCAAAATAGTCTCACAGGACTCAGGGAGAAAAACATGGGCGGAAGGCTGGCGGGCAAGGTCGCCATCATCTCGGGCGGCGCGACGGGCATGGGTGGAGCGGCTTCCGAGCTGTTTGCCGCCGAAGGCGCCAAGGTTGCGATCATCGACCGCAATGGCGAGGCCGCCGGCAAGACCGCCGCGGCGATCCGCGCGCGCGGCCATGATGCGGAGCAATTCGTAGCCGACGTTTCCGATGAGGCGCAGGTCGAGGCGGCCGCGAAGGCGGCGGCTGAAAAATTCGGCCCCGTTACCGTGCTGTTCAACCACGCCGGCACCATCGTGATTAAACCCTTCCTGGAGACCACGCTCAAGGAATGGGACTGGCTGCACGCCGTCAATGTGCGCTCGATGTTCCTGATGACGCGCGCGGTGCTGCCCGGCATGATCGCCGCCGGCGGCGGCTCGATCGTCTGCACCTCGTCGATCTCGGCGGTGGCGGCGACGCCGAACGAAGTGCTCTATGACACCACTAAAGGCGCCTGCCACATGTTCGCGCGTGCCATCGCGGTGGAGTTCCGCGATCGCAACATCCGCTGCAATGCCATCTGTCCCGGCTTCATCCGCACGCCGCACGGAATGCGCGAGGTCGCCGACCTCGGCAAGCTCGGCGTCGATGTTTCCGATGCCGCCATGGCCGCGCAACAGGGCCGCATCGGCGAGCCGGAGGAAGTGGCCAAGGCGGCGCTGTTCCTGGCGAGCGACGAATCGAGCTTCGTCAACGGCGCGCATCTGTTCGTCGACAACGCCTTCACGGCGATCTGAGGCGTCCCAAGCTTGGCGCCCTTCCTCTACCCCGGCGATCGGGGGAGAGGAAAGAACCCTACCTACCGTTCCTCGCGTCGAAACGGCTTCAGCAGCGCCGAAGGCGCGACCGCGTTGCGCGAAATGAAGGCCATGGCGACGATGGTGAAGATGAAGGGCAGCATCAGGAAGGCTTCGTAAGGGATGTGCCCGAGGCCGCTGGCCTGCATCCTGAGCTGCAGCGCGTCGACGAAGGCAAAGAGCAATGCCGCGCCCGCCGAACGCCACGGGTCCCAGCGGCCGAACACCACCAGCGCGATCGCCACCCAGCCGCGCCCCGACACCACGCCGAAGGTGAAGGCGTTGAACTGCGCCATGGTGAGAAAGGCGCCGGCAAGACCCATCAGCGCGCCGCCGAGGATCACGGCCTGGAAGCGCGTGGCGATCACGCTGACGCCGGCGGAATCCGCCGCGCGCGGGTTCTCGCCGACCATGCGCACCGACAGCCCCCAGGGCGTGCGGTAGAGCACGAAGGCGGCAAACGGAACGGCGATGATCGCGAGATAAACCAGCGTGAACTGGTTGAACACCGCCGGCCCCAGGATCGGAATGTCCGACAGCAGGGGGATCGGCGCCGGCTGAAAGCCCTTGATGCTGGGCGGCACCGATTGCTGGCCGAAGATCAGCCGGTAGAGGAAATAGGCGAGCCCAGAGCAGAACAGCGTCACGCCGATGCCGCAGACATGCTGGCTGAGGCCCAACGCCACCGTGAACAGCGCATGCAGCGCGCCCATCGCCGCCCCGACAAGCACGGCCACCAGCACGCCCAGCCACAGGCTGCCGCTCAGGCTCGCGGCGGTGAAGCCGGCCATGGCCGCCAACAGCATGATGCCTTCAATGCCGAGATTGAGCACGCCCGCCCGCTCGGAAAACATCTCGCCTAGCGTGGCGAAGGCGAGCGGTGTGGCGATACGGATGATGGCGGCGAGAAAGCCGACCTGAAAAATCTGCTCGAATACCGCGCTCATGCGGGCGCCCCCACGCGGCGAATGCGGTAGGCGGTGAAGAGCAGCGCCACCAGCATCGCAAGCAGCGCCGTACCTTGGATGACCTCACTGAGGAAGGCCGGCACGCCGGTGGCGCGCGACATCGCCTCGGCGCCGGTCATGACCGCGGCAAGGAAGATCGCGGACGGCACGACGCCGAGCGGATTGAGCCGGGCGAGCATGGCGACGACGATGCCGGAATAGCCGTAGCCCGGCGAGATGTCGCTCATCACCTGGAAGTGGACGCCACCAACCTCGCCGACGCCGGCCAGTCCGGCCAGCGCGCCGGAAAGCAGCGCGGTGGAGAGCAGCACGCGCTGGGTATTGATGCCGCCATAGCGGGCCGCCTCCGCATTCTCGCCGGTGACGCGGATGCGGAAGCCAAGCGTGGTGCGCGCGATCAGGAACCAGCAGACGGGCGCTGCGATCAGCGCCACGACGACGCCGATATGCAGCCTTGTGCCTTCGATCAGCACCGGGAAATTGGCGGAATCCTCGATTGGCGGCGAGATCGGATAACCGGAAAAGGTGTCCTTCCACGGCCCCTCGATCAGCGCCATCAGCGCGTAATAGATGACCGAGTTGAGCAGCAGCGAGCTGACCACGTCGTCGACCTTGAATTTGACGCGCAACGTCGCCGGCACCAGCGCGACGAGGGCGCCGGCCGCCGCGCCGGCCAGCGCCATCAGCAGCATGGCGAGCGGTCCCGGCATCGGGATGGCGCCTACGGCACAACTCGCAACCGCGCCGGCGAGCAGCTGGCCTTCGGCGCCGATGTTCCAGAATTTGGCGCGGAAGGCGATCGCCACCGCAAGGCCGGTGAAGATCATCGGCGCGGCGCGAACCAGCGTCTCGGTGATGGCGTAGCTGTCGCCGAGCGAGGCCGAGAGCATCACGCCATAGGCTTCGACGACGCCGGCGCCGGCGACAGCGATGAGACCGCTGCACAAAACCAGCGCGACGGCGATGGCGAGCAGCGGCAGTGCGAGATTGAACCAGGCCGGCGTCGACGTGCGGACTTCGAGACGGAACATCAGGCGTGGCCCTCTGCTAGGCGGATGTCGGCGCCGCCCCTCATCCGCCTGCCGGCACCTTCTCCCCGTATAGTGACGGGGAGAAGGGGGCTGGGCGCGCCGCTGGCGCTTCTCTTGCACCGCTGACGATTGGCGAAACCACTGATGAGAGCGCCCCTCTCCCCGTCCCTATACGGGGAGAGGATGCCGGCAGGCAGGTGAGGGGCGGCGCCAAAGTCCGGCGCCCGAGGCAATTCCATAGCTCTACGCCCTCCCCTCCGCGCCGGTCATCAGCAGCCCAAGCCTCGCGACGGTGGCCTCCGAGCCGGAAAGCGTGCCGGCGATGCGGCCTTCGTACATCACCGTGATGCGGTCGCACAGCATCAGCAACTCCTCGAGATCCTCGCCAATCACAATGATCCCGCAACCCTTCGCCCGCATGGCCAGGAATTTTTCGTGGATGAACCGTGCAGCGCCGATGTCGAGGCCGCGCGTCGGCTGCGAAACGATCAGCACCTTCGGATCGAAGGCGAGCTCGCGCGCCAAAAGCGCCTTCTGCAGATTGCCGCCGGAAAGCGCGCCGGCGCGCGTCATGGGGCCGGGACAGCGTATATCATAGGCCTTGATCTGCGCCTCCGCGAAGGCGCGGATCGCGGCCGGATCGAGCAGTCCCTTGCGGCTGAAGGCCTCGGTGCCGATGCGGGGCAGCACCATGGAGTCGGCTAGAGGCAGGTTGGTGACCAGCCCGGTCGTCATCCGGTCCTCCGGAATGCGGCCAAGGCCGAGCGACTGCAGCTCGCGCGGCGAAAATTGCGCAACTGCTTTGCCGGCTATCGTCATCGAACCGGCACTCGGCGACAGCATGCCGGAGATCACATCAGCCAGCGCCCGCTGGCCATTGCCGGAGACGCCGGCAACGCCGAGGATCTCGCCGGCGCGGACGAAGAGCGAGACCTCGCGCAGCGGCGTGCCGCCATGACCTGAGGTGGAGACGCCGTCGAGCGTCAGCACGGGCGCGCCAGGCGTCGAGACCTCCTTGATCGGCGGCATGATTTCGTGGCCGCACATCAGCTTGGCCATCTCGGCCGAGGTGGTTCCTGCCGGATGATCGACGCGGCCGGCGACCTTGCCATGCCGAAGCACGACGCAACGATGGGTGAGCGCCCTGACTTCGTTGAGCTTGTGCGAGATGAAGATGATGCCGAGCCCTTGCGCCGCCATCGAGCGCAGCGCGGCGAAGAGGCCATCGACCTCGCTGGGCGCCAGCACCGCCGTCGGCTCGTCGAGGATCAGGAGCCTGGCGCCGCGAAAGAGCGCCTTGATGATTTCCAGCCGCTGCTGCTCGCCGATCGAGAGCGCCGAGACCGGCAGGCCGGGATCGAGATGTAAGCCATGCTGGCGGCCGATCTCCTTCAGCCGCGCCAGCCCGCCCGTGCGGTCGATGCGGCCGGACTTGCCGGCAATGCCGATCAAGAGGTTTTCCAGCACCGTCAGCCGTGGCGCCAGATGGAAATGCTGATGCACCATGCCGATGCCGGCCGCGAGTGCATCGGCCGAATTGTGGATGGCGACCGGCCTGCCCTCGACCAGGATCTCGCCGGCATCCGGCGCATAAGCGCCGAACAGCACGTTCATGAGCGTCGTCTTGCCGGCCCCGTTCTCGCCGAGCAGGCCAAGGATCTCGCCGGGGGCGACGCTGAGATCCACGGCCTCGTTCGCCTTGACGGCGCCGAAGCTCTTGGTGATGCCGCGCATTTCGATCAGAGGGACGGGCAAGGGTGCTCCTAATATCCCTCCCTTGAGGGGAGGGTGGCCCGCAGGGCCGGGTGGGGTCGCCCGCGAAGCGCTCCATCTTCAGTCGTCAAGGTCGAGCGGTTGAGACGACCCCTCCCGCCTCGCTTCGCCCGGCACCCTCCCCGCAAGGGGGAGGGTACTGGTCAATCCGACACCGGCGTGTTCTCGTCGACGTCGACGCGGAAATTGCCTTCCAGGATCTCGGCTCTCTTCTTGGCGACCAGGTCCTTGACCTCGGCCGGCAGCGTCTTGTCGAACTTGTGATAGGGGGCGAGATCGGAGCCGCCCTTGGCCATGCGCGAGAAGTCGCCATAGTCCTGCGCGGTGAAGACGCCCGCCTTGACCAGCTTGATCGCCTGCTCGACCGTCGGATACATATTCCATACCGGGCCGGTGATCACCGTGTCGGGTCCGAGGCTCGACTGATCGGACATGTTGGAGATGGCGTAGATCTTCTTTTCGACCGCCGCCTCGATGACGCCGAAACGCTCGGCATAGATGACGTCGACGCCGGCATCGATCTGCGCGATCGCGGCCTCCTTGGCCTTCGGCGGATCGAAGAAGGAGCCGATGAAGGCGACCTTCCGCTTGATGTTTGGATTGACCTCCTTGGCGCCGGCGAAGAAGGCGTTGACCAGCCGGTTCACTTCCGGAATGCCCATTGCCGCGACAGCGCCGATCGTGCCCGACTTCGACATCTTGCCGGCGATCAGCCCGGAGAGATAGGCCGGCTCGTGGATCCAGTTGTCGAAGACGCCGAAATTGGGTTCGGCAGGCCCGGCGCCGGAGCCGAACAGCCAGGCCGTCTTCGGGAACTGTTTTGCCGTGCGCCGCGATTCGCGCTCGGCGGCGAAGGCGTCGCCCAGCACCAACTCGTAGCCGCCTTGCGCATATTCGCGCATCACGCGGCTGAAGTCGGCGGTCTGCACCTTCTCCGACCATTTGTATTCGATGCCCAGCTCCTTCTCGGCCTTCTGCAGGGCGACATGGATCTGGTTGTCCCAGGGCTCCTCGATCGGCGTCGCGAAGATCGCCGCCACCTTCAGCTTCTTGTCCTTGGCGAAGGCCACGCCGGGCAGCGCCACCGCGGTCAGCCCGAGGGCGCCGAGTTCCAGCACATTGCGCCGCGACAGGCCGGCGCGTTGCGTTTTGCGATGATCGTTTTCCATTGAAATCCCCTCTGCTCGACAGCCGTGTCGAGCCGGCCGTTCAAAACATGTCAGACGGGAGGACTATGGAACGACGCCCGACCTTTGTCCACATGGTCAAATTTGGCTGCGGCGACCCCGCAGAGCGACCCCCTCCTCGCGACTTGTCACCGCACAGCCTTCTCGCCACCCGCCGCCGTGATCACCCCGACGATGATCAGCCCGGTCAGCACCAGCCGCACGCCGGCGCTGACGCCGAAGGTGTTGAGCATGGTGAGCAAAAGCACCAGGAACAGGCCAGCGCCCCAGACGCCGGGCACGTTGGCCTTGCCGCCGGCGACCGAGGTGCCGCCGATGACGACGACCGCGATGGAGGCGAGCAGATATTCATTGCCGATATCGACATTGGCGCCGCGGAAATAGCCGGCAAGCAGCGCGCCGTCGATGCCACCGAGCGCGCCGCAAAGCGTGTAGGTGAGGAAGCGGATGCGGCCGACATTGACGCCGGCGAGCCAGGCGGCGCGGATGTTCTGCCCGATCGCCAGCACCGATCGGCCATAGATCATGCGCTGCAGCGCCAGCGCCGCGGCGACGGTGAAAACCACCGTCAGTATCGCCAGCACCGGGATCCCCAGCACCTGCCAGTTGGTGAAATCGGCAAAGCCCGGCGGCGGCTTGATCTGCAGGCCGCGGCCGTAGCTGATGTCGACCGACTGGATGATGAAGCTCGCCGACAGCGTCGCGATGATCGGCGGAATCCTGAGCGCCCAGATCAGCAGATAGTTGATGGCGCCGATCGCCGCGCCGCAGGCGAGCGCCGCCAACAGCCCGACGACGATCATCGAATCGCTGCCGCCCATAACCTTCATCGCCACCGCGCTCGCCAGTCCGATATTGGCGGGCAGCGACAGGTCGACATTACCGGGGCCGAGCGTGATGACGAACATCTGGCCGACGCCGACGATGACGGTGAAGACGGCAAGCGAAAGTGCCGCCGTGATCATGCCGCCGGCGCCATAGCCGCCGGTGAAGGCGACGGTCGCCACCCACACGAGAACGGCGCCGACGAAGGACCAGAGCCAGGGTTTTTCAAGCAGCATCCGTACAGAGGTCATCGTTCACCTCTCCCTGCGGCTGATCAGCACCCGGGCCGCCAGCACGATGATCAGGATCGCGCCATTGGCAGCCACCTGCCAATCGGGCGGGATGTGCATGAAGGTCAACAGCGGCGAGGCGGCCAAAGCCAGCGTCAGCGCGCCGATGACCGCGCCGATCGGCGACACCCGGCCGCCGACGAACTCGCCGCCGCCAAGGATGACGCCGGCAATCGAAAGCAGCGTGTAGCCGTTGCCGATATTGGCGTCGGCCGAAGTGGTGATGCCGATCAGCGCCATGCCGGAAAGCACGCCGAACAGGCCGGTCAACGCGAAGAGCACGATCTTTGTCTTGAGCAGCGACCAGCCGGCGCGCCTGAGCGCCGCGGCATTGCCGCCGGAACCGCGCAGTATGACGCCATATGAAGTGCGCATCAGGCCAAAATGCACGATCGCCGCGATGAGCAATGCCGCCAGGATAGGGAACGGGATATAGGGCGGCTTGAAAGACATGATCGCCAGCAGCCAGTCCGGAGCCTTGCCGCCCGGCTTCGGCAGGATGAGGATAGCCAGCCCCTGCCAGACGAAGCTCATGCCGAGCGTCACCACGATCGAGGGCAGGTTGCGCAGATGGATCAGCGCGCCGAGCAGCGCGTAGACGCCGATTGAACCGAGCAGCACAGCGACACCGATGAGCGGCGCATCCCTGAGCCAGGTGGCGGTGACGCAGCCGACAAAGCCGACGAAAGTGCCGATCGACAGATCGAGCTCATTGCCGGCGATGACGAACATCTGCGCGATCGTCGCCAGCGCGATCGGGATCGCCAGGTTCAGCATCAGGTTGAAGCCGAAATAGCTGATGGCACGCGGATTGAGCCAGGCGATGGCCATCAACACCAGCGCCAGCGACAGCGCCGGCAGCAGGCTGCGCAGCATGCGTGCGCGGGCCGCGCTGCCGCGGGAAGATTTCGGGACCGTGCCGGGAGCGATCGCCGTCATCTCAGGCCGTGTCGCCGAACGAGGACTGGATGATCTTCTCCTCCGTCAGTTCGTCGCGCCCGAGATTGGCGACGATGCGGCCGTTCTTGAAGACATGGACATGGTCGCAATTGTCGAGCTCTTCGGTTTCGGTCGTGTACCAGAGGAAGGTGCGGCCCTTTCCGGCCTCCTCGCGCACGAGGTCGTAGACTTCGAGCTTGGTGCCGATGTCGACGCCGCGCATCGGATCGTCCATCAGCACGATCTCGGCATCAGAGCCGAGCGCGCGCGCAAACAGCGCCTTCTGCTGATTTCCGCCCGACAGCGAATAGATGTTGTTGTTCATGTCCGGCGTGCGGATGCCGATCTTCTTCTTCCAGAATTCGGCCAGCTCCGCCTCGCGCTGCGGCGAGATCAGCAGGCCGTCGCGCAGGCGCTGAAGCGAGCGGATGCCGATGTTCTGGGCGATCGACCATTGGGCGAAGATGCCGTCCGCCTGGCGGTCGCCGGCGACCAGCGCCACCGGCGCCGTCACTTCGATGCCGGCCCTGGCGCGCGAGGCGGCCGAGAAGATCGCGAGCAGCAGGTCCGTCTGGCCATGCCCGGCGAGTCCGGCAAGGCCGATGATCTCGCCGGCGCGGGCGACAAGCTCCTTGCCATCCTGCTGCCGCGCCGGGCGCGCCCGCACCCTGAGCGCCCCGACCGCGACCTTGCGGGTCTCGGCGGCGGCCTTCTGATGTTCCCCGGCGCCGCCCATCGCGGCGACCAGCTTGTCCCGGTCGAACGCGCTTGCGGCGTCGGCGGCGACCACCTTGCCGTCGCGCATCACCACGATGCGGTCGGCATTCTGCAGCACCTCGCCCAGCACATGGGAGATCAGGATGCAGCTGCCGCCCGCGGCGACGAAGCGGCGCACGAATGAAAGCAGCTGGCCGGCCGTGTGCGCATCGAGCGACGAGGTCGGCTCGTCGAGGATGACCAGATGCAGCGGCTCGCGGGTCAGCGTGAAGGCGCGCGCCACCTCGACCATCTGGCGGCGTCCGATCGACAGATCGCCGGCAATGTCGTCCGCCGCGATGCCGTGGTCGGGAAAGATCTCGTCGAGCTTGGCCTGGATGAGATCGGCGGCCTTGCGCCGCCAGCCGAGCCCGCTGAGCGAGGGATGGTTGATGCGCGTGTTCTCGGCGACGCTGAGGTTTGGGCAGAGCGACAGCTCCTGGAAAACGCAGCGTATGCCGAGCTCGAGCGCGCGCGCCACGGAATAGCTCGCTTCCTGATTGCCGCGCACCGCGATCTGCCCGCCATCGGGCCGCAGCGTGCCCGCAACCATATGCATCAGCGTCGACTTGCCGGCGCCATTGTGCCCGACCAGCCCGACGCATTCGCCGGCGCCGACATGGAAGTCGACGCCGTTGAGCGCGCGGACGGCGCCGAAGTGCTTTTCGGCGCCGTCCAGCCTGACGATGTCTGCAATAGCCTGGAGCATCCTCAACGATATCCGGTCGGCGATGCGGCTGGCAACGTCGCGCCGCTATTGCTTGATGTTGGCCTTGATGGCCGCGATCGCGTCTTCCTGGGTGTATTCGTGGGTAGCGACGCCACCTTCCTTGATCTTCGGCAGTGCGGCCTCGAAATTGTCCTGGGTGAATGCGAGATACGGCACCAGCAGATCGTGCGGCACGTCCTTGCGGCCGTCGAGTACCTGCTGCGCCACCCAGAAGGCGAGCGTCGACACGCCGGGCGCGATCGAGGCCGACCAGGTCTGGTAGCCGTCCTTGTCCTTCTGCTCCTTCCACCACTTCAGCTCGTCCTGACGGTTGCCCATGATGATGGTCGGACGCGGCTTGCCGGCGGCGGCGAACGCTTGCGCGGCTCCATAGCCGTCGCCGCCCTGGTCGACGACGCCGACGATCTCCGGCAGCGACGGCAGGATGGTCGCCACCGCCTTCTGCGCCGTGGTCTGGTCCCAGTCGCCGGTCACCGAGCCGACGATCTTGAACTCGGGATGGGCGGCGACGCCTTCGAGGATACCGGCGTGGATGGCATCGTCGATCGAGGTGCCTGCCAGCCCGCGGATTTCCAGCAAATTGCCGCCCTTCGGCTGGAACTTGGCCATCTGCTCGACTTCCTGCCTGCCCATGTCCTTGAAGTCGACGACGACGCGGTAGGCGCAAGGCTCGGTCACGATGCCGTCGAAGGAAACGACGACGATGCCGGCGTCGCAGGCCTGCTTGATGGCGCCGTTCAGCGCATCCGGCGAGGCGGCGTTGATGACGATGGCGTCATAGCCCTGCAGGATCAGGTTCTGCACCTGGGCGGCTTGCGTCGGCACTTCCTTGTCGGCGGTGGTGAAGACATCCGCCGCCGCCACCACCTTGTCCTCGACCGCTTTCTTGGTGACGATGGCGTAGCTGTCGAGCATCGCCTGGCGCCACGAATTGCCGGCGTAGTTGTTGGAGAAGGCGATCTTCTTGCCGCTCGTGTCGGCAAGCGCGGTGCCCGAGGCGAGCATGGCTGCAAAGGCGCTCAAGACCAGTAGTTTCTTCATGTCATTATCCTCCCAGATGTGTTGACTGCTGCACTTCCCACCGGCCCCTGCGGGCCGGCTTCACTCCCATCCGATCTGAGCGCGAACGGTCCCGCTCAAAACAGCCTCAATCCCGGCACCCGTACCCTCAGCCGGTACAGCGACGTCGACGCGGCGATGTAGAGGCTCCGCAGGTCCTCGTCGCCGAAGGTGAAATTGGCGCAATCTTCCGGCGTCGCGATGACGCCGAGGAGATCGCCCGACGCGTCAAAGACATGGATGCCGCCCGGGCCGGTGCAATAGAGGTTGCCGCGGCTGTCGATCTTCATCCCATCCGGCGCGCCTGGCGCATCGCCCTCGGTCACAGCCCATACGGCGCCGCCATTGAGGTCACCATTGGATTCGACGCCGAACACACGGATGTGGCCACGCGTCGTATCGTTGACGAAGAGCCGCGATTCATCGAGCGAGAAGCAGAGCCCGTTGGGCTGCGCGAAATCGTCGGCAAGCAACGTCAGCCCGGCGCCGTCGCCGTCGATCCGGTAGACGCCCTGGTAGGACAGTTCCTGCGGCCTCGGCACGCCGTAGAATTCCGCTCGGCCGTAGGTCGGATCGGTGAAATAGATCGAGCCTCCGGTGGCGACGACAATGTCGTTCGGGCTGTTGAGCTGCTTGCCCTGGTAATGGCTGGCGAGAACGGTCGTGGTGCCGCCCGGCTCGGCGCGGGTGACGCGGCTGCTGGCGTGCTCGCAGGTCACCAGCCGCCCCTGCCGGTCGAGCGTGTTGCCGTTGGCCATGTGGCTCGGGTCGCGGAACGACGCGATTTCGCCGGAAGCGCTGCGCCGGTACATGCGGCTTTGCGGAATGTCGGAAAAGACCAGCCATTTCTCATAGGGATGCCACACCGGACCTTCGATGAAGCCGTAGCCGGTGGCGAGCCGCTCCATCGCCGCATTGCCGACGACGTCATCAAAGCCGGAGTGACGGGCGCGCGCCGGGATCGACATCACGGGCTCTTGGGTTCCCGCACCGGCTTGCCGGCGACGAACCAGTCGCTGCCCGGCACGTCCTCGATCACCACCCAGATCGCGTCCATGGGCAGTCCGGCGACCTCGCTGATCGCCTCGGTGACCCGGCGCGAGATCTCGTTCTTGCGCTTTTGCGAATGACCCTCGAGTATCCGTATGCTGACGAACGGCATGAGCGCTTCCCCGGGATTTTTTGTTTTTGTAGGACAAAAGCTAGTCGGGACGCGGACCGGGCGATAGCGGTCTAAGCGCAGCACCGACTGTGGTTTTGCACAGTCGGCGCCGGCATCCGCGGCTGCAGACAGGAGAACCATGGATGGCAGAGAGATGCGGCAGGCCGCTCGTGCGGATTGCGGAACTGGAGATCGATGCCTTCCAGCTCGACAGCTTCAGGGCCTTGCTCGCCGAAGAGATCGAGGCCTCGGTGCAGAACGAGCCCGGCGTGTTATTCCTGCACGCGGTCTCGATAAAAGGTTCGCCCGAAACGGTGCGCGTCATCGAATGCTACGTCGATCATTCCGCCTACCACGCCCACCTGACCGCGCCGCACTTTCTCAAATACAAGGCGCGGACGGCTGATATGGTCAGGTCGCTTCGATTGATCGAGACCGAGCCGATCGTTCTGAGGGCCAAGAGCAATCAGCATTCAAGCTGAGCCTGTTGAAACCCATCGCGGGGCTTACTGCTCCTGCAACGGCGTTGCCTGCGCGAGCCAGGCGTCGAGCTGCTCCTGCTCGCGCCGCAGCGCATCGATGTTGATCAGGCCGCGCGCCATGGCCAGATAGATTGCGCGGGTGCGCGAATTGAACACCGACGCCTCGCCAGCGCCCTCCTCCGGCGGCACTATTCCGAGCTTCTCATAGACATGCTTGATGCGGCTCTGCGCGCCGCGGATCGACAGGCCGCGCCGCGCCGCGATCGCTCGGTCGGTGAGGCCGAGCGCGATGTCGATCAGGCTTTCATACTCGCCGTCGGTGATGCCCTCGAACCGGTCCTGGACGCGGTGCTGGATGCCGCGGATCTCGCGGTCGATGATGCAATGCCCCTCGCGGAACACGCCGCGCAGCGCCGAGCGCATGCCTTCTTCCGTCGCCGATTTCAGCACATAGCCATAGACCGACCCCGGCGGCACGATGCGCGCCACGCCGCGCACATAGGCCTCGTCGGCGAAGTTCGACCAGAACAGGATATGCGTGCCGGCGCGTTGGCTCCAGATGGCGCGCGCCACCTCGATCCCGGTCGCCTTGGGCAGTTGCAAGTCGAGCACGACATGCGGCGGCTGCCGTTCCGCCGCAAGATTGATGGCGTCCTCGCCGTCGCCGGCTTCGATCACCTCGACATCGCCGGGCCACAATTGCTCGACGGTCCGCCGCGCGAAGGTGCGATGCAGCCCGTCATTTTCGGCGATCATGACCAGCATCAGACTGCCTCCGCCACCGGCTGAGCTTCGGTTATCGCGGTGCCGCACGCCGCCGCCTCGGCCTCGGCGGACTCGCGATCGATCTCGATCACGACCCTGGTGCCGCCCTTGCGGTCGGCCGGCTCGAAACGCAGCCGCGCCCCGACAAGGGCCGCTCGCGTGTGCATGTGGCCGATGCCGCCTTGAGCGGCGGGATCGATCGCGCCGCAGCCACGCCCGTCATCGGTGACGGTCACGCTGAATGTGGTTGCCGTCGACGCCAGCTGCACCTCGATGCGGCTTGGCGCGGCATGACGGACCGCATTGTTGATGGCTTCCTGCACGATACGGTAGAGCGCGGTGCGAAGCGTTTCCGACAGGCTGTCGGCGCTTCCGTCGCTGGTGTCGGCGATGCGCACCGCGATCGGCGGCTTGGCCCTGGCAACGCTGCGGTTGAGATGTGCCTCGACCGCGTCGCGCAGGCCGAACAGTTCCAGGACGCTCGGCCGCATGTCGTCGACGATGTGGCGCAGCTCCGCTAGGCAGCCCGCCACCTCCTGCTCGAGATCGGCAAGCTGGGCCGTCCGCGCCACGCCCCGGCTGCGGAAAGCTGAAACCTGACGTGCGATCCGGGCCAGGTCGGCGAGCGTCTGGTCGTGCAGGTCCATGGCCATGCGGCGCCGCTCGCGCTCCATGCCCTCGGTCAGTTGCGAGGCGCCGACTCTCAGCAGTTCCGCCCGGTTGCGCGCCTCGCTTTCGGCGAGCATGGCGCGGCGCGCTTCCTCTGTCTGGATCAGCGCGAACATATAGGGCCCGATGAGGTCGGCGCATTGCTGGGCGACCTCGACGTCCTCTTGCGAGTAGCAGCCAGCCTTGTGCCGGCTGATGTTGAGCGCGCCGATCACGCTGCCGCGTGCCCGCAGCGGCACGATGATGCGGCTCCGCAGCTTGGCGGCGAAGATCGGTCCGTCGAACGCTCCCTCGAAGTGGAATCGGTCGTCGAGAAGTGCGTTGTCGGTCAGCAGATAAGGCGTGTCGCCCCACAGCACGCGCCGGATCGGGCTGCCCTCGACCGGATGCTGCGCCAGATCGCTCCAGCTGGTATGGAAGCCGGCCTCGTAGCAGGCATGCATGCGCCCATCGAGCGACAACACCGCCAGATCGATATGGTCGTGCGGGATGAGCGTGCCGATTTCGATCGCTGTCGCCCGGAACGCGGAGCCCGGATCGATATGGCCGGCGAGCGCCCGCGAGATTGCGAGCAGCCGATCGATCAGCTGGGGAGATACCTCCGACATGTCTCCTCCCTGTCCCCCTGATGAATGCCGTGGAACGACAGCCAAGCCGCGCTGCACGGCGCTGCCTCGATCCTGTTTTCCGCAGTTCCTCCCTGCCCGAGAAATAGTGAGCGCTTGACGGCGCCGCTGTCAACGATGGGTGACGCGACCCGAGCCCGATCAACTTCGGGTGCGGCGATTGAAAAGCCGCCGGCTCCTGGTCTAGGAACGGCCGCAGGAGGCCAATTGATGGCAGTGACGCCGACCGTTGCTCAGGGCGCCCCGGGAATTCCCGCGCGCTGGACGTCAAGCGCCAAGAGCGGTGTCGGCACCGGGCTTTCAGCGAACAGCCCGCTTTGGTTCACCATCAGTCACGGCATATTGAACGAGGTCTATTATCCCCGCCTCGACAGCGCCTGCACGCGCGACCTGGGGCTGATCATAACCGGTCCCGATGGCTATTTCTCGGAAGAGAAACGCGATGCCGCCCACCTTATCGAGCCATTCGAAGCCGGCGTCCCCGGCTATCGCTTGGTCAACACGGCGGTCAACGGCTCCTATCGGATTGAAAAGCGCATCGTTACGGATTCGAAACGGCCCGTTCTGCTGCAGGAAATCACATTCGCGGCGCTCAAAGGCTCAGCCTCGGACTACCAGGTCTACGCGCTGCTCGCGCCGCATCTCGTCAATCGCGGCATGGGCAACACCGCCTGGGTCGGCCAGCACAAGGGGCAGCGTGTCCTCTTTGCGTCAGGCCGCGGCGTCTCGCTCGCGCTTGCCGCCTCGCCGCCCTGGGGCGCATGCTCGGCCGGCTATGTCGGTTTCTCCGACGGCTGGCAGCAGCTGCGGAATGGCGGCGCGCTCGATCCTGCCGCTGAGCGCGCGGAGGATGGCAATGTGGCGCTGACCGGCGAGATCGGCTTCTCGACAGGCAAGGGCACCGCATTGCTGGCGCTCGGCTTCGGCGCCTCGCCGGAAGAGGCGGCGGAGGTCGCGCTGGCCAGCCTGAAGGACGGTTTCGATGCGGCCGCCGAAACCTATGCCGCCAACTGGCGGAGTTTCCAGTCCGGCCTGGAGACGCTCGACAGGCAAGCCGCCTCGGGCTTGAACACCTGCCGCGTCAGTACCGCGGTGCTTGCCTCGCATCTGTCGATCGCCAGGCCTGGAGCCGCAGTCGCCAGTCTTTCGATCCCCTGGGGCTTCAGCAAAGGCGACGACGATCTCGGTGGCTACCATCTGGTCTGGCCGCGCGACCTGGTCGAAGCGGCGGGCGGCTTCCTTGCAGCCGGCGACGCCAGGCAGGCGCTCGATATCCTCACCTATCTCCGCTCGATCCAACAGCCGGACGGTCACTGGCCGCAAAACTGCTGGGCGAGCGGCACGCCCTACTGGCCTGGCATCCAGATGGACGAATGCGCCTTTCCGCTGCTGCTTGCCGACGCGCTCCGCCGCGCCGGCCATCTGCCGCGCGCGAAGCTCGACGACTTCCTAGCCATGATCGAAAGCGCGGCTTCCTATGTGGTGCGCAACGGCCCGGTCACCGGCCAGGACCGCTGGGAAGAGGACGCCGGCTACAGCCCGTTCACGCTCGCCGTCGAGATCGCGGCGCTGCTTGCGGCGGCTGACATGCTGGATGGTTGCGGCAAAAATGACCCGGCAAACTATCTGCGCGAGACGGCCGATTGCTGGAATGACCAGATCGAGCGCTGGACCTATGTCACCGGCACCGAACTCTGCGCCAGGGAGGGCATCGACGGCTACTATGTCCGCATCGCACCGCCCGACGGTGCTGGCGCCGCTTCGCCGAAGGACGGTTTCGTGCCGATCAAGAACCGGCCGCCCGGCGATAACCATCGGCCGGCCGAGGCCATCATAAGTCCCGATGCGCTGGCGCTGGTCCGCTTCGGACTGAGAGCCGCCGACGATGCGCGCATCGTGAACACCGTCAAAGCCATCGACTCGCTTCTGCGCTGCGAGTTGCCGCAAGGCCCGCTCTGGTACCGCTATTCCGGCGACGGCTATGGCGAGTATGAGGACGGCTCGCCCTTCGACGGCACCGGCCGGGGCCGGCCCTGGCCGCTGCTCGCCGGCGAGCGCGCGCATTACGAGCTGGCCGCTGGGCGACCCAGCAAAGCGGCTGAACTGCTCGAAACCTTCGAGCGCTCTGCCGGTGCAGGCGGTCTGCTGCCGGAGCAGGTGTGGGACAGACCCGACCTGCCGGAGCGCGAATTGCGGCTCGGCGCGCCATCGGGCAGCGCGATGCCGCTGGTCTGGGCGCATGCCGAGCATATCAAGCTGCTGCGCTCGCTGCGCGACGGCAAGGTCTTCGACATGCCGCCGCAGGGCGTCGAGCGCTACATCGAGCGCAAGACCGTGTCGCCATTCAGGACATGGCGCTTCAACAACAAGATCCGCTCGCTTCCCGCAGGCAAGCTCCTGCGCGTGGAACTTGCGGCGCGCGGCGTGGTTCACTGGAGTAGCGACAAGTGGCTGACGGTGCGCGACGACAACACGGTGGAGAACGCCTTCGGCGTCCACCTGGTTGACCTGGATGTCGCCGGCCTGCAGCCGGGATCGACGATCGTCTTCACATTTTTCTGGCCCGAAGCGATCCGTTGGGAGAATGTCGACTTCACCGTCGGCATCAATCCTTCGGATAGCCAGTAAGGTTCTTTCCTCAAGCTATTAGGATAACACCATGCAGATCGGAATGATGGGACTGGGCAGGATGGGCGCCAACATGGTGCGCCGCCTGATGCGCGACGGCCACGAATGCGTCGTCTACGACATCAATTCGGCAAGCGTCGCCGGCATGGTCAAGGACGGCGCCATCGGCGCCGCCTCGCTGGAGGAGTTCGTCGCCAAGCTCGCCAAGCCGCGCTGTGCCTGGCTGATGCTGCCGGCGGCGATCACCGGCAGGATCGTCGACCAGGTAGCGGCGCTGATGGAGCCGGGCGATATCATCATCGACGGCGGCAATTCCTATTATCACGACGCCGTCGACCAGGCGGCGAGGCTGGCGACCAAGGGCATCAATTTCGTCGATGTCGGCACCAGCGGCGGCGTCTGGGGACTGGAGCGCGGCTACTGCCTGATGATCGGCGGCCCCGACGACGCCGTGAAGCACCTGGATTCGGTCTTCGCCACGCTGGCGCCGGGCGCCGACCCGGGCTCCAATCCGCCGAAGGACGCAGGAACCGCACCTTACGGCTATCTGCATTGCGGGCCGAGCGGCGCCGGCCATTTCGTCAAGATGGTTCACAACGGCATCGAATACGGCGTCATGGCCGCTTACGCCGAGGGCATCAACATCCTGAAATCGGCCAATGCCGGCAAGCGCGCCCGCACGGCGGACGCCGAAACCAGCCCGCTCGAAAGCCCGCAATACTATCAGTTCGACATCGACCTGCCCGCCGTGGCCGAAGTCTGGCGCCATGGCAGCGTCATCGGCTCCTGGCTGCTCGATCTCACCGCCGGCGCGCTGAAGAACGATCCGTCGCTCGCCCAGTTCGGCGGCCGCGTCTCCGATTCCGGCGAAGGCCGCTGGACGCTCAAGGCCGCGATCGATACCGGCGTTCCGGCGCCGGTGCTCTCCTCGGCGCTGTTCGACCGCTTCTCCTCGCAAGGCGAATCCGCCTTCGCCGACAAGCTCTTGTCCGCCATGCGGTACGCTTTCGGCGGCCATGTCGAAAAGCCGAAGGCGTGAGGGCGGGAGTGACGGGATGAGCCAGGAGAGGTCCGACACGCTGGTGCTTTTCGGGGCGACCGGCGATCTTGCGCACAAGAAGATATTTCCGGCGCTCTATCACATGGTCGCCAAGGGGACGCTGAGCGAGCCGGTGATCGGCGTCGCTTTCGATCCCTGGGATCTTGGCAAGCTGGTGGACCGTGCCCGCGACGGCGTTGTCAATGCGCTGGGCACCGTCGATGACAAGGTGTTCGCCAGGCTCGCCTCGCTGCTGCGCTATGTCAGCGGCGACTATCGCGATCCGGTGACATTCGAGAGATTGAAGACGGCGCTCGGCTCGGCGCAGCGGCCGCTGCATTACATGGCGGTGCCACCCACCATGTTCGAAACCGTCGTCCAGGGCCTCGAACAATCCGGCACCGCGCAGGGCGCAAGATTGATGGTCGAAAAGCCTTTCGGCCACGATTTGCAGTCGGCCCGCTGGCTGAACCGCGTGTTGCATCTGGTGTTCGACGAACAGTCGATCTTCCGCATCGACCACTATCTCGGCAAGGAAGCGATCCAGAACCTGCTCTATTTCCGTTTCGCCAACGCTTTCCTCGAGCCGATCTGGAACCGCAACTTCGTCGAGAGCGTGCAGATAACCATGGCCGAGGATTTCGGCATCGAAGGCCGCGGCAAGTTCTATGACGACGTCGGCTGCATCCGCGACGTCATCGAGAACCACCTGCTCAACATCCTGCTGTTGCTCGCCATGGAGCCGCCGGTCGGCCGCTCTGCCGACGATTTGATCGACGAGAAGGTTCAGGTGCTGCGCGCCATCCGAACGCTTACCAAGGACGATGTCGTGCGCGGCCAGTTCGACGGCTATCTGGCGGAGCCGGGCGTGCGGCCGAACTCGCCGGTCGAGACCTTCGCCGCCGTACGCTTCTTCGTCGACACCTGGCGCTGGCAGGACGTGCCGTTCTTCATCCGCGCCGGCAAGAACATGCCGGTGCATGCGACCGAAGTGATCGTGCGGCTGAAGCGCCCGCCGCTCGACGTCTTCGATCCGATCAAGCCGGGCGATGCCAACTATGTCCGTTTCCGTATCGATCCGCAGGTGGCGATCTCGATCGGCGCCCAGCGCAAGGCAGCCGGCGACGACATGATCGGCGAGCAGGTGGAACTGACCGCGCTCGACGACACCAAGGGCGACATGCCGCCCTATGAGCGGCTGATCGGCGACGCCATGAACGGCAACGGCCAGCTCTTCACGCGCCAGGACGCGGCCGAGCTTGCATGGCGGATCGTCGGACCGGTGCTTGGCGACACCACGCCGCCTCCGATTTACGCGCCGAAGACCTGGGGGCCGGCCGACGCCATGAACGGCTTCGGCCCGCCCAATGGCTGGATCAATCCGACGAAATAGCTTCTCGGGGGACCGGATGGCGAAACCAGCAAAACGGGCTTCGACGAAGGACGGGCAGGTCGTCCTCACCATCGACGTCGGCGGATCGCGTGTGAAAATTCTCACCAGCGCCGGCGGCGAGATGCGCCGCACCGATTCCGGGCCGGGCCTGACACCTGAGCAGATGGTGGCTTCGGTGAAGAAGCTGGCCGAGGGCCTGGATTACGACGTCATTTCGATGGGCTATCCGGGCCCGGTCAGGGACAACAAGCCGTCGCTCGATCCCTTCAATCTCGGCAAGGGCTGGAACGGCTATGATTTCGCCGCCGCCTTCGGCAAGCCGGTCAAAGTCGTCAACGACGCGCTCCTGCAGGCGATCGGCAGCTATGACGGCGGCCGTATGCTGTTCCTCGGCCTCGGCACCGGCCTGGGCGCCGCCATGATCCTCGACAATGTCGGGCAGCCGATGGAGCTTGCTCATCTTCCTTACAAGAAGGGCGGCAGCTTCGAGGATTATGTCGGCGAGCGCGGCCTGGAAAAGCACGGCAAGAAAAAATGGCGCAGATACGTTTTCGATGTCGTAAACAGGCTTCGCGCCGCCTTGCAGCCGGACTATGTGGTCATCGGCGGCGGCAATGTCGACAAGCTCGATGAATTGCCTGAAAAATCCAGGCGCGGCGACAACACACGTGCTTTCGAAGGCGGATTTCGACTGTGGCGCGATAAGGCGCTGATCGTCTGATATTTTTACTTTTCAGTATAGTCGTTCAAAATAACGTGTAGTCGCACGACCTGTCGTTGCGCCTCGCAGATTTGCCGACTAGGAATCCGCCGGCCTGCCGCACATGCGCCCGCCTCGGCGCGCCAAACGCGCGGCAGCGCTCTGGATTTTACATCCCGATTTGCGGCCGTGCGGCATAGAGGAGGACTGACGTGGACGAGGAAACCAATACAGCCAAGGAGGATGTCGACCTGCTCGAGCTCACCGCCCACATCGTGTCGGCCTATGTCGCCAAGAACCGGCTGCCTGCTTCGGGCCTCGGCGAGCTCATCGCCAGTGTCGCCTCCTCGATCGGCGCCCTGAACCAGCCGCCGACTCCGCCGGCACCGCCGCCCGTTCCTGCCGTCAATCCCCGGCGCTCGGTGACGCCGGACTACATCATCTGCCTCGAGGACGGCAAGAAGTTCAAATCGCTGAAGCGTCATATCGGCGTGCATTTCGGGCTGAGCCCGGAAGCCTACCGGACCAAATGGGGCCTGCCGGCAGACTACCCGATGGTCGCGCCTAACTACGCGGCATCGCGCTCCGAGCTCGCCAAGTCGATCGGCCTCGGCCGCAAGGCGGAAGCCGAGCCGGAGAAGCCGGCAAAGACCAGGAAGGTAAAGGCCCCCGCCTGAACGATCTTGGCCCTGTGCCAACGGTTCGAAGAAGCCTGTCAAGAAATCCGCCTTGGCAGGCTTCCTGCTTTTGGCTTGGATAAGACAACGAAGGCTGTTCGGGTGAGCCATGAATTATGCGAGGATGGTGATCGAGAAGGAAGCGCCGGAGGAATACGGCTACGACCGCATCCGCTTCAATCTCTCCGAAAGCTCGATCGCCGACCAGAAGCTTGCCGATATCGGCCTCTCGCTGCCCGACCTCACCTTGTTCTACGGCGAGCATCGCGGCGACAAGGAATTGCGCGCGCTGATCGCCGGGCAGGACAAAGGGCTCTCCCCGGACGACGTGCTGGTTACAGCCGGCGCTGCCGGCGCGCTGTTCATCATTGCTACCTCGCTGCTTTCGGCCGATGACCATCTCGTCGTCGTGCGGCCGAACTATGCCACCAATATCGAGACGCCCAAGGCGATCGGCTGCGCCATCACCTATGTCGATCTCGACTTCGACGAGGGCTTCGCCGTCGATGTCGCGCGCGTCGCGGCGGCGGTGCGGCCGAACACCAGGCTGATCAGCGTCACCTGCCCGCACAACCCGACCGGCACGATGATGACCGGCGCCGATCTCGACGCGCTGGTCGCGCTTGCCGAAAGCCGCCGCTGCCGGCTTCTGGTCGACGAAACCTATCGCGATCTGTCCTATGGCGAGCGCCTGCCCTCCGCGGCATCGCTCAGTCCAAGCGCGATCAGCGTCTGTTCCCTTTCGAAAGCTTTCGGCATTCCGGGCATCCGCATCGGCTGGCTGGTCAGCAAGGACCACGCTCTGCAAGAGACGTTCCTCGCCGCCAAGGAGCAGATCGGCATCTGCGGCAGTGTCATCGACGAGGCGATCGCACGCTCCATGCTCCAGCGGCGCGATGCCTTCCTAGCATCGTTGTTGCCGGAGATGGCCAAGCGCCGCGATATCGTCCAGGCTTGGATCGATGGCGAGCCGCTGGTCGACTGGGTGCGTCCGCAAGGCGGTGTGGTCGGCTTCCCGCGGCTGAATGTCGATGCGGATTTCGACCTCGACCGGTTCTACTTGCGGCTCCTGGAAGAACACGGCACTTATGTCGGCCCCGGCCACTGGTTCGAGATGCCGAAGCGCTTCTTCCGCGTCGGCTTCGGCTGGCCGAAGGAGGCGGAATTGCGCGGCGGGTTGCAAGCGATTTCCGCCGCGCTGGGAGACTGAGCCTCTTTCCACCGCGAACGATAGTCCCGTAGTTCCTTCATGCCGCGCCGATTTTTTGCGCGCGCGACGAGGCGAACTGGGCTAAGGGTCTCCGACCGGACCAGCGCCCACCGTGGAAGTGCCCCGCCGGCCGATGTCACAACGGGGCCCTTGAATCATGACCGCCGAAGCAACTTCACCTGAACAGCGCTACGCCGCCTTCCGGCACCGGCCGTATCTCAGCTACTGGACGGCGCGCTTCCTCACCACTTTCGCCACCCAGATCGTCTCCGTCGCCGTCGGCTGGCAGATCTACGACCTGACGCGCAATCCCTTCGACCTCGGCATCGTCGGCATCGTCCAGTTCCTGCCGTCGCTGCTCCTGGTGCTTGTCACCGGCGTCGTCGCCGACCGCTTCGGCCGCCGCCTGATCATGACATTGGCGTCGTTCGTCGAGGCCGGCTGTGCGCTCACTCTGTTGTTGCTGACGCTGCGCGGCCTTGGCGGCCCGCTGCCGATCTTCGTCGTGCTGGCCATGTTCGGCATCGCCCGCGCCTTCTACGGGCCGGCCTCGTCCTCGCTGGTCGCCAATCTGGTGCCGCCACAGGATTTCGCCAACGCCATTGCCTGGAATTCGTCCGCCTGGCAGACGGCAACCATCGTCGGCCCGGTCGCCGGCGGCCTGCTCTACGGCCTTTCGGCGGAGATCGCCTACGCTACAGCGGCGATCCTGATGCTTGTCGCCGCGCTGCTCGTCTTCACCATCCCCAAGCCCGCGCAGCAGACGGCTACCGACAAGCCGACGATGCAGACCCTGTTTGCCGGCTTTCGTTACATCTGGGGCGAGAAGATCGTGCTCGGCGCGATCTCGCTCGACCTGTTCGCGGTGCTGCTCTCCGGCGCCTCGGCGCTGCTGCCGGTCTATGCCCGCGACATTCTGGAGCTTGGGCCCTGGGGCCTCGGCCTGCTGCGCTCGGCGCCTGGCATCGGCGCCATCGCCGTGGCCGTCTGGCTCGCCGGCCATCCGATCCGCGACCATGCCGGCAAGATCATGCTCGGTTTCGTCGCCTTGTTCGGCGCCTTCACCGTCCTGTTCGGCGTCTCGACCATCACCTGGCTGTCGATCGTGGCGCTCGCCATGCTCGGAGCCACCGACATGTTCAGCGTCTATATCCGCGAGACGCTGATCCAGCTCTGGACGCCCGACGAGGTGCGCGGCCGCGTCAACGCCGTCAACCAGGTCTTCGTCGGCGCTTCCAATGAGGTTGGCGAGTTCCGCGCCGGCACCATGGCGGCGCTGATCGGCACCGTGCCGGCGGTGGTGATCGGCGGCGTCGGCGCCATCGCGGTTGCCGGGATCTGGGCCTGGTTGTTCCCTGCGCTGCGGCAGGTGCGGCATTTGAATAGCAGGAACTAATTGCCGGCGCAGCAACTTGACGGCCGGACTAGAAGAGTGCAGCGGCTTCCCTCTGCAATTGCGGCAAAATCTATCCGACGGCCGGCCTGCCAAAAATCAGACCCAGAAATTCGCCCAACCAGCGCTTGAGGTGCATGTCCCAAATCAGCCGGCCGCCGAGATGATCGCGGCCGGGCTGCGCGCCCGGCAGCTCGAAGCGATGCGCGCCGCGCACCACCCAGCGCTGCATCATCACCCTGGTCAGCTCGCCATGGAACTGGATGCCCCAGGCATTCTCGCCATACCGGAAAGCCTGGTTGGGATAGGTTTCGGCCGTGGCGAGCAGCGTCGCGTCCTTCGGCAGGGAAAAGCCCTCGCGGTGGAACTGGTAGACCATCTCCGGCCAGTGCAGCAGTTTCTTGCCGGCGTCGGTCGCCTTCAGCGGATACCAGCCGATCTCGACCAGTCCTTCGCCATGGCCCTCGACCCTGCCGCCAAGATGCCTGGCGAGCATCTGCGCGCCGAGGCAGATCCCAAGAAAAGGCCGGTTTTCCTTGAGCGGGATTTCGAGCCACTCGGTCTCACGCCGGACGAACTCGTCCTGGTCGTTGGCGCTCATCGGCCCGCCGAAGATCACCGCCCCGGCGTGGCCGTCCAAAGTGCAGGGAAGCTCTTCGCCAAGCGGCGGCCGGCGAATGTCGAGATCGAAACCTTCTTCCAGAAGCATATGGCCGACGCGGCCGGGGCTCGAAGTCTCCTGATGCAGCACGATCAGGATTTTTGGTCTCGGCCTGGGTCTGGGTGGCATGGAAGAAGAAAGGTCCAGCTATTCGTCGCTCGATGTGCCCCGGGCGCCCGGCGCTTCGGCCGCCGCCTTGCGGCGCGCCTCGATGCGGTCGTGGCGCTCGACACCGATCAGCTCGGCGACGCGCCAGACGGTGTTGTCCTCGAGCTCGTGCAGCTCGCCGTCGGCGTAGACGATCTCCCACATCAGGCCGATGAAGGCCTTGCGCGCCTCGGCATCCAGATGGCGCTTGAGCACGCTGGTGAAGGCATAGAGGTCGATCGCCTCGTTATCGGCACGCTCGCCGGCGGCGGCCAGCGCGTCGAGCTCGTCGCCGCTGATCGAATAGGTCTCGGCCAGGATCTCCTTGAAGCGCTCCCACTCGATATCCTGGCGCACGCCGTCGGCGTTCATCACGTGATAGAGCAGCGCCGAGGCCGCGACGCGCGGATCGTCCGCGCTTGGCTTGCTCGCGCCCGCAGCAGGCAAATCCTTCAGGAAGGACAATACGCGTTCGAACATCGATGCTTTTTCCCTGTCCGCCAAGCCGAGCCTCAAAACAAACGAAACCGGCGCGGCGATTTTTCCGCCTCGTCTTCCGGCGTCACGCCGGGATCATCCGGCAAGCGCGGCAACTCCGGCGCCTGCTCGACCACCGTGTCATCGGCGGCGGCGACCGCGGTTTCCCTCTCGATGCCGTTCGGCGCCTCGGCGGCCGCCTTCTCGGCCGAACTATCGGGCTCAAGGTCGATCGCTCTCTCGTCAGCCGGCAAAGCGGGCGCCGATGCAGCGATCGCGGGAACCGCCTCCTCAACCGCGCTGTCGATTAGTTGCCCGAGCCGCTCCATCGGCGCGCGCCAAGTGAACGCGTCGAGCTTGCCGGTGATCGGCGATACCGGCGCCCAGCGCTCCGAGACGACACCGTCCGCCACCCAGGCCGGATCGCGCGGCGCGCGCACAGCCTTGGACAGCAGCTGCCGCACCTTGCCCTGGTCGCCATTTTCGGCCTCCTCGATGTCGGCCAGCAACAGATAGGCGCCTTCGCGGCGATCCATGCGGATTGCGGATTCCGCCTCGCGCCTGGCGGTGGCGAAATCCTGCGCGTCGAGCGCGGCGCGCGCCACCGCCATCGACGATTCGGCATGGTTCTTCTTCAATTCCTGCAGCTTTTTCGCCCGGTTGAGGCGATCGAGCACGGCATCGCCCGGCCTCGCATGGATGTAGAGCTCGGCAATATCCGGATGCGGTTCGGCCCGCCAAGCGGTCTCCAGGATCTTGGAACCCTTGCGCACATCGTTGTGCTTAATCAGCAGGTTGGCCGCGATCACCGCGGCCGGCGCGAAATCGGGCGCCAGCTTGTTGGCTTCGAGCGCCGCGGTCCGGGCAGCGTTCGGATCGCTGTCGACCAGCGCCTGCGCCTTGGCAGTGAGCAGCACGGCGCGGCGGCGGTTGGCGGCATCGCGTTCGATTTGCCTTGTCGATTTCTGCGCCTCGACCAGCTTCAACGCGCCGTCCCAGTCGCCGCGCTCGGTCAGCTCTTCAAGCGTCGATTCCGCCGCCCAGGCAAGCTGCGGTGCCACAGCTGCGGCACGACCGGCATAGTGGCGCGCGGCGTTGCGGTCGCCCAGTCGCTCAGCTTCGAGATAGAGCCCGCGCAGGCCGAGCAGCCGCATCTCCGGATCATCGAGCATGCGCTCGAACTTTTCCCGCGCACCGTCATGGTCGCCTTCGAGCAGCGAGGCCTGCGCATCGAGCAGGTTGATCAGCGGCTCTTGGTCGGAACTGATCAACTTGGCGGCCTCCTTGGTCTTCTTGCGCGCCAGCGCGCCGTCGCCGGCGCCGGCCGCGATCATCCCCGTCGACAGCGCCTGGTAGCCGCGGTCGCGGCGGCGCACCCGGAAATAGCGCGAGATCGCATAAGGGCTGTTCCACAGCGACTTGATCAGCCACCAGACGATCATCACCGCTGCGACCACGGCGACGATCGCCACCGCCGCCACCATCAGCGTGACCTGGTACTGGTAACCGTTGAAGGTGACGATCATCTCGCCCGGCCGGTCGGCCAGCCAGGCAAAGCCGAGCCCCAGCGCGAAGACGACGGCGAGGAAGGCGAGGATGCGGATCATTTGACGGTCCTCATGCCTTGGTCGCGCCGCCAATCAGCGCTTCGATCTGCTTTTCGACCTCGAGCCGCGCCTTCAGTTTGCCGGCGAAGTCGGCGCCGGCCGCCTTCGACGCATCGGGCAGGGTATCGTATTCGGCGAGAGCCTTGGCATAGTCGCCCTGGCTGACTGCCACTTCAATGCGCGCGACGGTTTCCGGCACGCCCTTGCCTTCGACGGCGCCGACCGGCCGCACCTGCACCAGCGATTTCGCGCTCGACACGAGGCTTTGGAAGAAGCCGGCATTCTGGTCGACCGGCGTTGCCGCTTCGATCATGGCGTTGGCGGCGGCTTCGGCCTCGGAAGCGATGGTGGCTCGCGTGGGCACGCCTTTTTCCGCATAGCCGCGCAGAACGCCAAGCTCCGGCGCGTTGGGCGCAATCGCGGCGAACGTGTCGAGCTCGGTCGCAAACGGCGCGCCGCGATCGAGCGCCGCCTTCAGCGCCGAAGCGGCGATCGCCAACGCGATCTTCGGCTGCGAGGCCTGCGCCTCGACCTTGCCGGAGAGCTGCTGCACCGACTGTTCCAGCGCCGCGATCCGGCTGTCCGCCGCCTTCGCCGCGTCGCCCGCCGATTTCACAAGCGCGTCGAGCCCGGCGAGCTTCTCGTTGAGCGGGGCGAGATCGACCGGTGCAGCATTTCCGGCCTTCTGCAGGTCGGCGACCGACGTCTCGACCTGGCCGACCTTGTCGGTGAGCGCCTTGAGCGCGGCGCCGTCGCCGCCCTGGCCGAGCGAGGATTTCAGCGCCGCGACGTCCGACTTCACCTGGTCGAGCGCCGAGGACAGGCCGTCGACCTTGGCCGAAGCGCCGGTATCGGCCGTTTCCTTGAGTGCCGCGATTTGGCTTCTCAGCGAGGCGATCTCGCCGGTGACGCCGTCGGGCGAGGGCCCGCCGACCGAAGTCGGAGAGCCGAGCAGCCCTACCGCTTGCAGAAGGCCGGCGCCGGCAAGCGCGACAACGCCGCCGATCACGCCGGCGGCAATCACGTTGACGCCTGAGCGCCTGGCGGCCGGGAAGTCGCGATCGTCGCTTCGGGTTTCGCTCGGCTTCGCCGTCGAGGCGGCAAAACTGGTCTTGGCTGCCGACGCATCCTCGAAACTGTAGCCGAAGCTTTTTGGTTCGCTCTTCGGAGCCTCATCAGTGCCCGGATAGGATGCTTCCGCCCCATCCTTGTTGGTTCCAGCCTGGTCAGCTCCGCCCTGTGCCGCGTCGGTGTGTTCCCACGGCTCGATGTCGGCCTGTTCGGCATGGATCGGCTCTTCGGGAGCTTCCGGCTGCGAAGCAGCAGCCCCTTCCTCTGCCTTCGCCTCGTCGGTTCGTTCCGTGTTGGTATCGGTATTGGCGGCATCCTCGTCGGTGATTCGCGAGACGGCGCCGGGTTCGAGTTCGATGGTCACCGGCTCGCGGCGGCTCTTCGAATGTCGCACCTTAGGCGTCTTGACCATGCTTGGGCTCCGCAAATTGGCTTGAGGATGGTTCAAAGGGTCTAGAGCTCAAGGATGCTCTACCACATCACCAAGCGGTGAAAAGGGGCGGTGTGATGACGCGGCTCAGCCCGGTAGCGACAAAAGCTGGAACAGCGCGTCCTCGTCGGGTTGAGAGGCAATGCGAACCTTTTGCCGGCCAACCCCGTCCAATTCCTTGGCGATTCGCGCGGAAAGGGCCAAAAACTCCGCCCGTTCAAAGAGATGCCGCAGTGCTGGGCGCATGGCCAGGCCAATCATCACGGGTGCCGCCTTGGCCGAATAGAGCAGCACTGCCTCGACCGGCGTGCCCGACAATCGGGCAACGACGGCATCGTCGCCATAGTCCAATTCGATGGTGTCGTAGGTCTCGACAGGCCGGACACGCACCCGGGCTGCCGCCAGCCGTTCTTCGAAGACGGGAAAGCGCGCCCGGCCACAAAGATAAACAATCTCCTTGCCCGTGAGTTCGGCGGTTATCTGGCCGGCCAGTGCTTCGGCATCGCCTGGGCCTTCAAAGACGGACGTAAATCCAGCCGCACGGCAGGCTTCCGCAGTCCTTGTCCCGACCGCATGGCAAGGCAGGGCGGCAAGCGCGGCGACCAGTTCCTTGGGCGCATAGCGCACCGCATTGGCGCTGGTGACGGCAACCGCGGCAGCGGCGGGAAGGACGCGTGCCTCGACCGGCAGCTCCGCCGTTTTTGTCAGTGGCAGCAGGACGGGCTGGAACCCCTGGTCCAGAAGCCGCCGGGCCGTTCGGGAGGCGCCCGGTTCCGGCCTCGTCACCAGGACGCGGACCATGTCAGGCCCAGCCGTCGAAGAATTTTGCGCCGGCCTCGGCGCGAACGGCCCGCGCGGCTTCCACGCCGGTATTCGCCGCGTCCCGGGCCGGGCCATTCAATCTGACCTCATGCGACTCGGTGCCGTCGGGCGAGATGATCAGCCCGGCGAAAGACAGGTATTCGTCCGAGACGATCGCATGGCCGGCGATCGGCGTGCGGCAGGAGCCGTCGAGCGCAGCGAGAAAAGCGCGCTCACAAGCCAGCGCCTGGCCGGTCGGCATGTCGTGAATAGCCGCCAACATATTTTCGACCACGCCGTCGCCGATGCGGCTTTCGATGCCGATCGCCCCCTGCCCCGGCGCCGGCGGAAAGACATCCAGCGGCATCAGATCGGTAATCACGCTCTCGAGCCCGAGCCGCTTCAGCCCGGCATAGGCGAGGATGGTGCCTTCGGCCACGCCCTCATCCAGCTTGCGCAGCCTGGTCTGCACATTGCCGCGGAACATCACCACATTGAGGTCCGGCCGCATCCGGCGGAGCAGCGCCTGGCGCCGGAGCGACGACGAGCCGAGCGTCGCGCCATGCGGCAGATCGGCGATCCGCTTCGCGCTCTTGCCGATGAAGGCGTCGCGCGCGTCCTCGCGCGGCAGGAAGACGGAAAGCTCCAGCCCGTTGGGCAGCACCGTCGGCATGTCCTTCGAGGAATGCACGGCGATATCGATGCGGCGGTCGAGCAGCGCTTCCTCGATCTCCTTGGTGAACAGGCCCTTGCCGCCCGCTTCCGACAACGGCCGGTCCTGAATGCGGTCGCCGCTGGTTGAGATCGGCACAATTTCGAAGGCCTGCTCGGGCAGGCCATGCGCCTGCATGAGCCGCGCCCGCGTCTCATGCGCCTGGGCGAGCGCCAGCGGGCTGCCGCGTGTTCCGATTTTCAAGGTTGTTTGCATGGCGCGCGGTCCGTGATAACCCCCCAGGCGATTTCGAGGTTTGCCGAGATTCAGGTCAGGCCGAGCCGAAAATGGCGGATTTCGAGAACCGGAGCGTGCTTTTGGGTACGCGAGCGCCGGAAGCGCAGAAAACCGCCATTTGCAGGCCGGCATCACCTGACTATCGACAGACCTCCTATATAGGAAAGGTCAGAGACACAATCTTCGAGGACAGCGACGAATTGATCCGCGTTCTGGGCATTGAGACAAGCTGCGATGAGACGGCGGCCAGCGTGGTGGCGCTGGACGGCGACTCCGCGCCCGAAATCCTCTCCAATGTCGTCTTGAGCCAGATCGAGGAGCATGCCGCCTTCGGCGGCGTCGTCCCCGAGATTGCCGCGCGCGCCCATGTCGAGGCGCTGGATGGGATCGTCGAGGCAGCGCTGACCGATTCGGCCGTATCGCTCGATGAGGTCGACGCCGTCGCCGCGACTGCCGGGCCGGGGCTGGTCGGCGGGCTGATCGTTGGTCTGATGACCGCCAAGGCGATCGCCGCCGCCGCGAACAAGCCGCTGATCGCCATCAACCACCTCGAAGGTCACGCGCTGACCGCCCGGCTGACCGAGGGGCTCGACTTTCCCTATCTGCTCTTGCTGGTCTCCGGCGGCCACACCCAGATCGTCGCGGTGCGCGGCGTCGGCGACTACCAGCGCTGGGCAACGACCATCGACGATGCGCTGGGCGAAGCCTTCGACAAGACGGCCAAGATGCTTGGCCTGCCCTATCCGGGCGGGCCGAATGTCGAAAAGGCCGCGGCCGGCGGCGATGCGAGCCGCTTTGCCTTCCCGCGTCCGATGAAAGGCTCGGCGCAGCCGGACTTCTCCTTCTCCGGCCTGAAGACGGCTGTGCGCCAGACAGCAACGGCGATCGCGCCGCTCGGCGACCAGGACGTCGCCGACATCTGCGCCTCCTTCCAGGCGGCGGTGGCCGATGCGCTGGGCGACCGTGTCGCGCGGGCGCTCGCCCGTTTCCGCAAGGAATTTCCCGACACGGCAAAGCCGGCGCTGGTCGTCGCCGGCGGCGTCGCCGCCAACCGCACGATCAAGGCGACGTTGGAGGCGCGCTGTTCCAAGGCCGGCTTCGCATTCGTCGCACCGCCGCAAAAGCTTTGCACCGACAATGCCGCGATGATCGCCTGGGCCGGCATCGAGCGGCTGCGCGCCGGGATGGCCGACGCGAGCGCCGCCGACTTCGTGCCGCGCTCGCGCTGGCCGCTGGACAGTGTTTCCGCTCCCTTGGTCGGCTCGGGCCGTCGCGGGGCAAAGGCATGACTGACGCGGTCACGAACGGCGCACAGGCCAAGGCGCCCAGCGGCTGGCGCGTAGCGGTGCTTGGCGGCGGCGCCTGGGGCACGGCGCTGGCGCTCGCCATGCTGCGCGCCGGCCATTTTGTCCGCCTCTATGCCCGCGATCCCGACACCGTCGCCACGATCGACCGTGGCGAAAACCCGCACTATCTGCCCGGCATCGCGATCGAGCCCGGCATCGTCGCCACCAGCGATATCGCTGCTGCGCTCGACGGTGCGAATTGCGTGCTGGCGGTAACGCCCGCGCAATCGCTGCGCGCGGTGCTGGCCGCTGCCGCCGGCCATGTGCCATCCGGCGTGCCGCTCGTCCTCTGTGCCAAGGGCATCGAGCGCGACACCGGCGCGCTGCTGTCCTCGATCGTCGAGGAAAACCTGCCCGACAATCCGGTCGCCGCACTTTCCGGCCCGAGCTTCGCCAGCGATGTCGCGCGCGGCTTGCCGACGGCGGTGGTGGTGGCCGGCCGCGACGGGGAACTGGCGGCGAGATCGGCGGCGCGCTGAAGAACGTCTTCGCCATCGCCGCCGGCGCGGTAACGGGCGCCGGGCTTGGCGCCAGCGCCCAGGCCGCCATGGTGACGCGCGGCTTCGTCGAGCTGCGCCGCATCGGCGCCGCGTTCGGCGCCAGGCCGGAAACGCTGATGGGGCTCTCCGGCCTCGGCGACCTGCTGCTCACCTGTTCCTCGGCGCAGTCGCGCAACTTCGCCTACGGCCTGGCGCTCGGCCAAGGCAAGGAGCTCACCGGCCTGCCGCTCGCCGAAGGCGTGCCGACGGCCGCCATTGCCGCCCGCATAGCCGCCGAGCGCGGCATCGAGGCGCCGATCATTGCAGCTGTCGCCGCCATCCTCGATGGCAAGGTGACCATCGGCCAGGCGGTGACGGCGCTGATGACGCGGCCGCTCAAAACCGAAACCGACATTTGAAGCCTCGGAGTTGAAACATGCTGTTTGCATTGATTTGCAAGGACAAGCCCGGCAGCTTGCAGCTGCGCGCCGACACAAGGCCGGCGCATGCGGCGTTCCTGGAAGGGCTGATCAGCGAAGGAAGACTTGCCTTCGCAGGTCCCTTCCTCGACGCTGCCGGAAAGCCTGACGGAAGCCTGGTGATGATTGAGGCGCCCGACATGGCCGGCGCGCAAGCCCTGGCGGCCGCCGACCCTTATGCCAAGGCTGGCCTGTTCGAAAGCGTCGAAATCCGTCCATGGAATTGGGTCTTCCAGAAGCCCGCCGCCGCGTGACCGGTCGCTGGCGCTCCCGCTCCCCGCGAGAACGGGGAAAGGATAAGGAAGAGCGCCAACGCTTCAATCGTGGCGAACCGACAATCAAGGGGACAACTGAGATGAACTACTGGCTGTTCAAGTCCGAACCTTCGGTCTTTTCCTTCGAGGCGCTGAAGGCGAAGGGCAAGGCCGGCACGCAGTGGGACGGCGTGCGCAACTACGCCGCGCGCAACAACATGAAGGCCATGCAGATCGGCGATCTCGGTTTTTTCTACCATTCCAATGAAGGCCTCGACATCGTCGGCATCGCCGAGGTCTGCGCGCTCGCCCACCCCGACTCCACCACGGACGATCCACGCTGGGAATGCGTCGACATCCGCGCCCGCAAAGACGTGCCGAAGCCGGTGACGCTGGAACAGGTCAAGGCCAATCCGAAGCTGGCCGACATGGCGCTGGTGCGGCTTGGCCGGCTTTCCGTGCAGCCGGTGACGCCGGCAGAGTGGAAAGAAGTCTGCCGCATGGCCGGCCTCGACCCGGCGCCGTGACCAGACTCACTCCCAAAAACGCAAGGACATTCATCCTCGACAATACGGCGCTGATGGCGCCGCCGCACGTGCCGGAAGTGCTGCTGCACCTGGCTGACGAGGCGCACGACCTCTGGCTGCGCACCGAGGAGGAGCTGGCCGAGATCGGCCTGCCGCCGCCCTTCTGGGCTTTCGCCTGGGCCGGCGGCCAGGGCCTTGCCCGCTATGTGCTCGACCATCCGGCGACGGTGCAGGGCAAACGCGTGCTCGACTTCGCTTCCGGCTCCGGCATGGTCGCCATCGCTGCCTTGAAAGCCGGCGCGGCTGAAGTGACCGCGGCCGATATCGATCCCTTTTGCGCGACGGTCATCACCCTCAACCTCGAAGCCAATGGTGTGAAGGCCGATTTCGTGGATGCGGACTCCACCGGCACGGATGACGGCTGGGACGTCGTCTTGGCCGGCGATGTCTTCTACGACAAGCCTTTGGCGGAGAGGCTGACGCCGTGGTTCACGAGCCTTAAGGCGCGCGGCGCCGACATCCTCGTCGGCGATCCCGGGCGCGCCTATCTGCCGAAGACCGGACTGCAATCGCTCGCCGTCTACCAGGTGCCGGTGACGCGCGTGCTGGAGGATGCCGAGGTCAAGCGCACGACCGTGTGGCGATGGGTTTCCGCCGCTTCGGCTTGACGCAGCCGGCGAACAGGGATTCCATCGCTCATCTTTCGGGAGGGGATTCTATGGATTTCTCAACGGTGAACTGGCTGGCAGTGATCGCCGCAGCCGTCGTGGCGTGGCTGTTCGGTGCCGCCTGGTACATGGGCCTGAGCAGGCCCTGGCTGAAGGCGGCAAAGCTCGATCCGGCGACGATGAAGCGCTCGGCCGTTCCGTTCATCGTCAGCTTCGTCGCCGAGCTCGTCATGGCGCTGGTCATGACGCTGGTGGTCGGCGCGATGACCGGCGGCGAGCCCAACCCGCTCGCCGGCGTGATCTTCGGCTTTGTGCTCTGGTTTGGCTTCGTCGCCACCACGTTGTCGGTCAACCACCGCTATCAGGGCTTCGGCTGGGAGCTCACGCTGATCGATGCCGGCCATTGGCTCGGCGTGCTGCTCATCATCGGCGCCGTGATCGGTTGGTTCGGCGCGCCGGCCGCGCCGGCAGGCTAGAGCATTTCCAGGAAAAGTGTGAAACGGTTTCCGTCGGAATTGCGCCCAATAAACAGAGAGAGCGGTCCGGAGCGCCGCTACCCCGCGTCTGCGTCTTTCGTGACTTCGTCGAGAAGCCATTCGCGGAAGGCGACGATGCGCGCGTCGTCCTTCATCGCTTCCGGATAAACCAGGAAATAGGCGAACTCCGGCGCGACCTTGATGCCGAGTTCGAAGGGCCGGATCAGCCGCCCTTGCGAAAGGTCGTTGGCCACCATGGCGAAGTCGGCAAGCGCCACCGCATTGCCGTCGAGCGCCGCCTGCGCGGCATCGGTCGAGGACCCGAAGACAAGGGTGCGGCTGTCGTCGAAATCTTCGACCCCTGCCGCGTGCATCCACATGCTCCAGTTCGGCCAAGTGACGCCCTGCCGGGACCATTCGATATGCGCCAGCGTATGGTGGAAGAGATCGCGCGGCTCCTTCAGCGGCGGGCCTGAGGCGAGCAGCGCCGGGCTGCAGACGGGGATGATGATGTTCTCGAACAGCCGGTGAGCGCAGAGCCCGGGATATTTGCCGGTACCGAAACGAATGCCGATATCGACATCGTCCCGCTCGAAATCCCTGACTTCATAGGTAATGTCGAAGCGCAACTCGACGCCCGGCTTTTGCCGGCGGAAACCGTCGACGCGCCGCATCAGCCACTTGGTTGCGAACTGCGCGTCGAGCGTCACTTTCAGCAGCGCCGTGCCTCTCGCCATCTTGCGCGCGCGGGTAACGGCGCGGCCAAGCAGGTCGAGCGCATCGACCGAGGCTTCGAACAGAACGTTTCCCGCTTCGGTCAGCCGCATGGTGCGGCTGGTGCGCGTGAACAGCACGAGGCCGAGCTGATCCTCTATTTCCTTGATCTGGTGGCTGACGGCCGCCGGCGTCAGGCCAAGCTCGTCCGCGGCACGGGTGAAATTGAGGTGCCTCGCCGCTGCCTCGAACGTCCTCAACGCACGCGTTCCGGGCAGCAAGCGGGCCATCTCCATCTCCAAAAAAAACTTGATGATTAGACAAGAACTACTCGTTTCCCGTTTGTTTTTCAATCCGGCAAGATGGCCGCATCGATAAACCATCAAACCGGATTTGATATCCGGAGAACACGGGATAGAGCCATGACCGAGATCGTCCTGAAGTCTCACGCCGTCCAGAAATCCGACTCCGGCATCGCGCTTTGGCTGCGTTCGGCATTCGAGTGGCTGCGCCAGGCCGGGGTCGCCGCTCGGCTTCCCGACGAATCCGTCGAGGATCTCTCCGACCGTCAGCTGCGCGACATCGGCGTCGAGCGCAGGGACGTCGCAAAGGCGATGAACCGGGAGCTTGGCCGGATCGGATTGCTGGATACCGGCTGGCAGCAGCCTAAGCGGCACTGAGGGAATAGGGGAGTAGGCAGGAAATCTCGCTTCGGTGGACGCGCGTCCTCCGTGACATATCCTACTCCCCTACTCCCCTACTC
>NZ_RZSF01000280.1:0-8938 GCF_004023325.1 Mesorhizobium sp. M1A.F.Ca.ET.072.01.1.1
CGTCTGCTCGGAATTGCTGCCGCGGTGGAGGCTTTGCTGAGCGGTTGAGGTGGTGCAGCGGCGCAATCAGTCGGCAGGAAAGCGCCGACGGTAACGCTCGATCACTTCCGGATTCCGCAGGTTGACCGGCAGCTTGTCGGCAAGCACCAGCAAGGCCTCGTTCGCCGCGCCGACGCCCATGCGCATCATCGATTCCTCGGTGATGCCGGCCATATGCGGAGTGATGATGACGTTGTCGAAGCTGAAATAGGGGTGGCTCGGCGGCAGCGGCTGGGTCGCAAAGACGTCGAGCGCCGCACCGCCGATGCGGCCTCTTCGCAGCGCTTCGATCAGCGCCTCGTCATCGACCACCGGCCCGCGCGAGACATTGATCAACAGCGCATTGGGCTTCATGCGGGCGATGCGCTCGCGGCTGATCAGGCCGCGCGTCTCCTCGGTCAGCGGGCAGCAGAGCACGATGATCTCGCTCTGCTCGACCAGCGCGTCTATCGACAGGAAGCCGACGCGCTCGGGCGCCGGGCGCAGGCTACGCGTCGTCGCCACGACATTGAGGTCGAAGCCGTGCGCGGCGATGTGGCCGACGGCCTGGCCGACGGCGCCGAGGCCGACGATGCCGATCGTCTTGCCGGCGAGCTCGCTGGTCGAATTGGCATGCTCGCGCCCGGCGAGCCAGCCCCTGGCGCGCAGGTCGCGATCCATCATGCGGAAGCGCCTGAGCAGCGCCAGCGCCGTGAACATTACATGTTCGGCCACCGAGCGGGCATTGACGGCCGGCACGTTCGCCACCAGCACGCCGGCGGCGGTGGCCGCCTCGACCGGGATCATGTCCAGTCCCGCGCCATGGCGGATTGCGGCGCGCAACAGGGACGCGCCTGCGAACAGCTCCGGCGGCAGCGGCGCTCGGACGATGACGATGTCTGCGTCTTTCGCCTCGGCAGCCAGTGTTTTTGCATCGAGCGCGGAGGCGACGACCAGCCGGCCGGCTCCCGCCAGCATGCTTGTCGCGCGCGGATGTAGCGGGTGCGTCGACAGGATCTTGCGCATGAAGCTCAGGCCCTTTCGAGCGCCGCGCTTTTCGGCTCGGTCCAGCGACCTTCGATGATCCCCTTCCAGTAGCTCTCGGCGCCTTGCAGGTGCGCACTCATCAGCGCCTGGGCGAGGTTGCCGTCGCGGCGCAACAGCGCCTCGTAGATCTGGATGTGTTCGGCATGCGAGCGCATGCTGCGCTCCAGATCGTTGAAATAGATCGGCAGGCGCTGCTCGCCCATCAGGTAGTAGACGCTGCAGATGTTGTGAAAGACGCCGTTCTTGGTCGCTCGCACGATCTCGAGGTGGAACTCGCGGTCTTCCTTGGCGAGGCCTTCGCCGGCGGCGATGCGCTCCTCGGAAGCCTTCAGGATCTCGCGCAGCCGCTCGAAATTCTCCTCGGTGGCGCGTGAGCAGGCAAGCTCGGCCGCCTTGATCTCGTGGATCTTGCGCAGCTCGACGGTCTCGTAGATCTGCACCGGATCGAGCGGCAGGCCCGCGCGGGCGAAAAGCGCTAACGCTTCCACGCTTGCCTGTTTGGTATCGATATAGATGCCGGACTTGGCGCGGCGCTCGACGATGCGCATCGCTTCGAGGATGGCAAGCGCCTCGCGGATCTGGCCGCGGCTGACGGCGAAATGCTCCGCCAGCTCGCGCTCCGACGGCGTGCGGCCCGACTCCTTGTCCGAGTTGGAGAACAGATAGGCGGCGAGTTCCGCAAGAAGGTTCTTTTCTTTCATCGTCAAATGCGTAGCGCGTGCGCCTCCAGGAATCGCTCCGAAACGGTGAAACCCAATCCGGGCTTTTCAGGGATCGCTATCATACCGTCCTTTGCTTCGACAGTCTCCTCGACGAGATCGTGGATCATCGGATTGGCGCCCAGCGAATACTCGACGATGAAGGTCGCGGGGGAAGCCGCGCAGACATGCAGTCCGGCGAAGAAGCAGGGCGCGCCGGCCCACAGATGCGGCGCGAAGCGCAGGTTAAAGGCGCTGGCGATGGTGCCGATCTTCATCGCCTCGCTGATGCCGCCGCAGAAGGCGGGATCAGGCTGGAAGATGTCGGCCGATTTCAACACGGCCAGGTCGCGGAAGGCGTAGCGCGTCGCCTCGCTCTCGCCGGTGGCGATCGGGGTCGAACCGGACGCGCGCACCTCGGCCATACCGGACTTGTCGTCGGCGATCACCGGCTCCTCGAACCAGGCCAGATCGAGATCGGCGGTGAGGCTGATGAAGCGCTTGGCCTCGGCTACGGTGTAGGTGCCGTGCGCGTCCACCATAAGTTCGACATCGGGACCGATCGCTTCCCTGGCGGCGCGGACGCGCGCGGCCGAGATATGCGGCGCGCCGTCCATGGCGCCGATGCGCATCTTCAGCGCCTTGAAGCCGCCTTTGGCGATATAGGATTTGAGCTGGTCGCCGATGGTATCGGCTGGCGCCCAGCCGCCCGAGGCATAGGCCTGCATGCGCTCGACCTTGCGGCCGCCGAGCAGCCGCCAGACCGGCTGCCCCAGCGACTTGCCGAGGATGTCCCAAAGCGCGATGTCGACGGCGCTGATCGCCGCCACGCTCATGCCGCGGCGCGCCAGCTGGGGCATGGCATGGCCGGCATGGGCCGCCGTGTGGTGTCGCACGCCGTTGTAGAGCATCTCCCAGATGATGCCGATATCGGCCGGATCGCGGCCGATGAGCTGCGGCGCAATTTCGTGGTTCAGCATGTGGACCAGCGCGCCATAGCTGCCGGCGCTGCCGGCGGCGTTCTTGCCCTCGCCCCAGCCGACCAGGCCGTCGTCGGTCTCGACGCGCAGGATGGCGGCGTCGAACGTCGTCACCTGACCGAAGTCGCTGCGATGCTGCTTTGCGACTTCGATCGGTATGCGAACCCACCAGGCCTGGACGCTTTTTATACGCATCTTGATCCCCGGACCCGCCGCCCGGCCAGGACGGTAGGGCTAAGCTCCAATCGGACCCTCTACTTGATCAGCGGCAGCAGCGTTTCGGCGGTGATGCGCATCTGATCGGTGTAGAACTTCTCGGTGAGCACGCTGGAGCCGTGATCCTGGATGAATTTGAGCTGCTCGGGCGAGATGTCGACCGGGTTGCGCTCCACCATCTCCGGATAAGGGGCGGCCGGCGTGCGGTCGACCGGCGCGACGAACTCGTTGGTCAGCGCGCCGTCATAGCCGATCTCCTTCAGCGTGCCGACGATCTTCGGCCAGTCGATCTGGCCGAGACCCGCGGCAAAGCGGTTGTTGTCGGCGACATGGAAGTCGTAGAGGCGCTTGCCGACCTGGCGGATGGCGTCATAGACGTTAAATTCCTCCATATGGATGTGGTAGGCGTCGAGGCAGACGCCGCATTCCGGGCTCACCGCATCCGCGAGCGCGAGCGCCTGGGCACCACGATTGAAGAGGTAGGTCTCGAAACGGTTGAGCGGCTCGACGGCGATCTTGACGCCGACCTTCTTGGCATGCGCGAAGCATTCGCGCGTGGCGTCCACCACCCAGCCCCACTCTTCCGCCTCGGTGCCGTCGGGCACCACCTTGCCGACGGTGGCGGGAACCAGCGTGATGATCTCGCCGTCAAGCTCGCTCACCATGGTCAGCACGTCCTTGACATATTGTACCGATCGCTCGCGCTGGCCCTGGTTCTTGGCGGCAAGGTTGCGTTCGCCCAGCATCAGCGTCACCGAACCCCAGCAATGTATGCCGTGCTCCTTCAGGAGCGCGCGCGTTTCCTTGGTCTTGTACTGCTCGGGCTCGCCGGAAATCTCGATCGACTCATAGCCGAACTTCTTGATGCGCTTCAGCGTCACCTCCAGCGGCTCCGCCCGCATCCAGTTGTGCGTCGAAAGGTGCATGGTCTATCCTTCCCAGAATTCGCCTGTCACGTTTTTCGCGGCGTTCTCCACCGAGCCCGTCGCATGATCTCCTCCCCACGGCGTTCCAGTGTTTTTTCTCGAAACTGGTTCGACCAATTGGGCCTGACAGAACCTCTACAGCAAATTCACAGTAACGGCAAGGAGACCGCCTATTGGGCTCAACTTATCAGTCAATGCTTTGATTTGAATAGATTAAGATGCCTTTCGGCAATCGTGCGGCTCGCATTCCAACTGTTTCTGGCCGCTTGACCAAACAGCCGTATTTGGTAATACCAGAATGCCGCTGCTTGTCGGCGCCGAGACGAACGGTCGAAGAGGCTGGCCCTCGCTTCAATCGGCGCTATGCTTGGTCCATGAAAACGAGAGAGGGAGGATGCCGATGCCGACGACGATGAAGGGGCCCGGCCTGTTTCTGGCGCAGTTCGCGGGCGACGCCGCGCCGTTCAATTCGCTGGCCTCGATCACCAAATGGGCGGCCGGGCTCGGCTACAAAGGCGTACAGATTCCGACCTGGGACGGACGGCTGTTCGACCTGAAAAAGGCGGCGTCGTCGAAAACCTATTGCGACGAGGTGAAGGGCATCTGCACTGAAGCCGGCGTCGAGATTACCGAGCTGTCGACGCACCTGCAGGGGCAATTGGTGGCGGTGCATCCAGCTTACGACGCGCAGTTCGACGGGTTTGCGCCGCCAGAGGTGCACAACAATCCGAAGGCTCGGCAGAAATGGGCGGTCGAGCAGATGGAATTCGGCGCCAAGGCATCGAAGAATCTCGGCCTCAAGGCGTCGGTGAGCTTCAGCGGCGCGCTCGCTTTCCCATACCTCTATCCGTGGCCGCAGCGGCCGCCTGGGCTGATCGAGGAGGCGTTTGCCGAGCTGGGCAAGCGCTGGAAGCCGATCCTCGACGTCTATGATGAGAACGGCGTCGATATCGGCTACGAGATCCATCCAGGCGAGGACGTATTCGACGGCGCGACCTTCGAGATGTTCCTCGACGCGGTAGGCGGCCACAAGCGCTGCAACATCAATTACGACCCGTCGCACTTTTTGTTGCAGCAGCTCGACTATCTCGAGTTCATCGACATCTACCACGAGCGGATCAAGGCCTTCCACGTCAAGGATGCCGAGTTCAACCCGACGGGGCGGCAAGGCGTCTATTCGGGCTATCAGGGCTGGGTGAACCGTGCCGGGCGTTTCCGTTCACTCGGCGACGGGCAGGTCGATTTCAGCGGCATCTTCTCCAAGCTCACCCAGTACAACTACGATTCCTGGGCGGTGCTGGAATGGGAATGCTGCCTCAAGCATCCCGAGGACGGCGCGGCCGAAGGCGCACCCTTCATCCAGCATCATATCGTCCGGGTCACCGAAAGGGCCTTTGATGATTTCGCCGGCGGCACCAGCGACAAGAAGCTGCTGCGCGCGATGATGGGGATTTAGCACCTTTATCCTCCCCTCGAGGGGAGAGTGGCCCAAAGGGCCGGGCTGGGTCGGTTCATGCCGAGATCCACGCCCGGCGACCCCACCCGATCCGCTGTGCGGATCGACCTCCCCTCAAGGGGGAGCTAACCAACATGAGGGAGAACGAAAGCATGGTCGGCGCATCGAAATCGGAAACGGGAGGCGGCCCGATCCGCTACGGCATGGTCGGCGGCGGGCAGGGCGCTTTCATCGGCGCGGTGCACCGGATTGCGGCGCGCATGGACAACGACTTCGTGCTGGTGGCCGGCGCGCTGTCGTCGGACCCGGCGCGCGCGAAGGCCTCGGCCGAAGAACTCGGGCTCGATCCGTCACGCAGCTACGGCTCATATGCCGAGATGGCCAAGGCCGAAGCCAAACGCCCGGACGGCATCGAGGCAGTGGCGATCGTCACGCCCAACAATGTGCATGTGCCGGCGGCCAAAGCCTTCCTCGAGGCGGGTATCCACGTCATTTGCGACAAGCCGCTCGCGACCTCGCTCGCCGAGGCGAAGAAGCTTGCCGCGCTGGTCGAGAAGGCTGGAAAGGTGTTCGTGCTCACCCACAACTACACAGCCTATCCGATGGTGCGGCAGGCGCGCGAGATGGTGGCCAAGGGTATGCTCGGCGACATCCGCATCGTGCAGTCGGAATATCCGCAGGACTGGCTGACCGAAGACCTAGCCGCGACCGGTCAGAAGCAGGCCTCATGGCGCTCCGACCCCAAGCAGGCCGGCGCCGGCGGCGCGCTCGGCGACATTGGCACGCACGCCTACAACCTCGCCCGCTTCGTCTCGGGGCTGGAGCTCGATTCCCTTTCGGCCGACCTCGACGCCTTCGTGCCGGGACGCCAGCTCGACGACAACGTCAATGTGCTGTTGCGCTTCAAGCCGGTTGGCAACAAGCATCCGGCCAAGGGCATGATCTGGGCGAGCCAGGTGGCGCCCGGCCACGAGAACGGGCTGAAGCTGCGGATCTACGGCTCGAAGGGCGGGCTCGAATGGGTCCAGGCCGACCCGAACTATCTTTGGTACACGCCCTTCGGCCAGCCGAAGCAGTTGCTGACCCGGGCGGGCGCCGGCGCGATGCCGGTAGCGGCGCGCGTCAGCCGCGTGCCCTCCGGCCATCCGGAGGGCTATCTCGAAGGTTTTGCCAACATCTACCAGGAGGCGGCCCGCGCCATCCGCGCGGCGCGCAAGAAAGGCGGCAAGCTTGCCAAGGATGTCGCCTTCCCGACGATCGCGGACGGCGTCGAAGGCATGGCCTTCATAGAGGCGTGCGTGAAGTCTTCGAAGAAGAACGGGGCGTGGACGAGGCTATAAAGGCGGGCTCGGCGACGGCACGGGCCGGATGAGGGGGATTGTGACCCGCTAGCGCAAGTGGTTGGCCGCAGAGGAGGGGTGTCGATGAAAATCGGCATGTGCATGTTCTTGTGGACGACGAGCGTCTCGAAAAAGCACGAGGCGCTGCTGAAGGACATCAAGGCAACCGGCTTCGACGGCGTCGAGATACCGGTCTTCGCGGGCGAACCGGATGACTACCAGAGGCTCGGCGAGATGCTCGATCGTATCGGACTGGAGCGCACCGCGGTCTCGGCGATGGGCGACCCGGCGATGAACCTGATCTCTGCGGATACCGCGACGCGCAAGGCCGGCATCGATCACATGAAATGGGCGATCGACTGCAGCGCGGCGCTCGGCGCGGACAGGCTGAGCGGGCCGCTGCATTCCACGCTGGGCGCCTTTTCCGGGAGCGGGCCGACAGCGGCCGAGAAGAAGCGCTCGGTCGCCTCGCAGCGGGCCATTGGCGATCATGCCGGCAAGAGGGACGTCACCATCGGGCTCGAAGCGCTGAACCGCTTCGAATGCTATCTGGTCAACACCATGGATGATCTGTCCGAGCATATCGACGTGATCGACCGCCCGCACATCAAGGCGATGTACGACACCTTTCACGCCAATATCGAGGAGGTCGATCCGATCGGCGCCTATACGCGCAATCGCCGGAACGTCGTCCACATCCACATCTCGGAAAACGACCGCGGCGTGCCGGGGCGGGGTAATATTCCCTGGAAGGAAACCTTCGCCGCGATCCGCAAGAGCGGCTATGACGACTGGCTGACCATCGAGTCGTTTGGGCGTTCGCTGAAGGATCTGGCGGCAGCGACCAAGGTGTGGCGGGATTTTGCCGAAAGCCCGGAGGCGGTGTATCGCGAAGGGTACAGGCATATCAGGGATGGGTGGAGGAAGGCGGCGTAGGGCGCCCTGATCGATAGTGACGCAAAGGAGACCTGCGTCGGCGACCCTTGGCGCAAGGCGAGACGATGATTTCGCATTGTCCATTTTCTGTTTGCGTTCGCGGCGATTGCCTAAATTTAGTGGTTCCCCCACTCCGTCTCGGCTTCGCCGAGCCACCTCTCCCCCCTCCGGAGGGAGAGGAAAGGGAGCCTCGTGGCTCGGGAGAGGAAGAACGCCTCGGCTAGGAGGACAGGCGTCGGCTCGGACAGCTTTGCGCCTTTCCTCTACCCCGTCGAACGGGGGAGAGGTGTCGAGCGTAGCTCGACGGAGTGGGGGTCGACCCTTGGCGCGCCCGCGCTATGGATCACAAGGTTAAACCCCGCGCTGCCTGCAGCCTGTTGTAATCGTGCAGCGTGCGGCTGAGCCTTCGGCGCAGGAAATTCGAGATGTTGTCGAAGACGAAGACGACGAACAGCGTCAGCAGCACCATGTAGAAGACGTTGGCCCAGTTCGAATTGGTGCGCATGGCTTCCCACAGCTTCAGGCCGATGCCGCCGGCGCCGACCGCGCCGATGATGGTCGCGCCGCGGGTGTTCGATTCCCACTGGTAGAGCGTCTGGCTGATGAAGATCGGCACCACTTCCGGCAGCACGCCGTAGCGCTGCACAAGCAAGCCGTTGGCGCCGGTCGAGAGCACGCCTTCGCGCGGCTTGTCGTCGATGTTTTCCAGCGCCTCGGAATAGGTTTTGCCGAGCGTGCCGATCTCGGTGAAGAAGATGGCGGCGCTGCCGGCGAGCGGGCCGGGGCCGAAGGCGCGGGTGAAGAACAGCGCCCAGATCAGCATGTCGACCGAGCGCATGAAATCGAAGAAGCGCTTCAGCAACTGGCTGAGCAAGCCGCTCGGGGTGATGTTGCGGGCGGCGAAGAAGGCGAGCGGGAAGGCGACAATGCCGCCGAGCAGCGTCCCCAAAAACGCCATGACGATGGTCTGCAGCAGCTTCGTCCAGACGTCGCCATGCTGCCACTGCGCGTTGTTCCAGATGTTGTCGGCGGCCAAGGCAAGGTTCGATGTGCCGGGCTTAAGCTCCGGTCCCGAGATGATCAGCGAGAACACCTCGCCGGCCGATTTGCCGAAGAAGGGCGAGCGCGTGTCGAAGACGAAGTTCGCCCAGCCGAGGAAGCGCTTGCGCACCTTGACGCGGTCGACGGTGACGCGCACCTCGCCGACGAAGCCCATCTTGGCGACGATTTCGTCATCATGGACGGTGACCCAGTCCGGCACCGGGCCAGTCACCACCGGCTTGCCGCCGGTGAGCGAGATTGGAATGGTCTCGCCATATGC
>NZ_RZSF01000281.1:0-8892 GCF_004023325.1 Mesorhizobium sp. M1A.F.Ca.ET.072.01.1.1
ATCTTGTACCATACCATATGAGTGACGATCGGGGCGCGATGGTCCGGAATGACGACGACTTCCAGGCCGTTCTCGAGCAGGAAATCCTTGACCTCGGCTTCGTCGGCAGCGCGTGCCGGAGCCTGCGCCGCGAACGCCAGCGCGCCGGCAAGGAATGCTGCGCGCAGGCCTCTGGTGTTCAATGTCATCAAATGCTCCGGTTTCGGTCGCGCGACGATAGAAAAGGTTCCATGGCGAGGCAAAGTGATTTCTTCGTCATTTTCGAGGCGCGTGCGTCATTTCCTTTTCCCTTGCGGGAGAAGGGACGTGCCCCTCACCCCACCTCGATAAACCGGATCACCGTGTCGCCATAGCCGCGCTCGTCCACCACGGAAAAACCGGCGCCCGGTTCGAACGGCGCGGACGCCGCCTCCTCGACCACGCAGAGCGCGCCGGGCAGGAGCCAGCCGCCGGCCTTTGCCGAGCGCAGCGCCCGCTCGCCGAGGCCCTTGCCATAGGGCGGGTCGGCAAAGACCAGGCCGAACGGCGACAGCGTGCCGGCTTCGCCCAAATGGGTCGCGTCGCGGCGGAAGATTTTGGTCCGGCCGGTGAGTCCGAAGGCCTCGACATTGTCGCGGATCAGCCCGCGCCCTTCCGCCGATTCCTCGATGAAGACGCAGTAGGAGGCGCCACGCGACAGCGCCTCCAGCCCGAGCGCGCCGGTGCCGGCGAAGAGATCGAGCACACGGCCGCCTTCGAGCTTTTCGGCATAGCGATGCGCCAGCACGTTGAACACCGCCTCGCGGGTGCGGTCGGTGGTCGGACGGATGGCATTGGAACGCGGCGTCGCCAGCGGACGCCCGCGAAACTCACCGCCGACGATCCGCATTGCCACCCCTCGGCCCCTTCGGACCGCGCGGCCTGTCGCCGCCGCTTCCCTCCGGCCGATCGTCTCTTGGCTTGCCGAACGGCTTGCCCTTGCCGCCCGGCCTGAACGACGCCTTCCGCGCCTTCGCTTCCGCGGCCTTCGCGGCGTCGGCCTCCGCCCTGCCCTTGCCGATTGGACGCGCGCCCGGCCCCATCCACACCTTGGCCTTGCGCTGGCCGGGCGGTTCGATCGGCCGCGGTTCGCCTTTCTTGCCGCCGGCCCTGCCGCCGAAGCCGCGCTCGGACTTGCCGAAGCCGCGCTCGGATTTGTCGAAGCCAGACTTGCCGAAGCCAGACTTGTCGAAGCGAGACTGGGGACCGCGTTCGCCGAAGGCTCGCTCGGGCTTCGTCGAAAGCTTGCTCAGCGCCTCGTCGCGGCTGCCCTCACGGCGCTTGCGGGCCTTGATCAGCCCGCCCTCGCCGATCGGCCGGCGGTCGCCCTCGCGCGTGAATTTCGGCCGCTCGTCCTCATCGCGGCGCGGCTCGCTGCGCCGCACCGGCTTGTTGGAGAACGGTTTTTGGATCTCGGCGTCGAAATTGGCGCCGGACTCTTCAACCAGCCGCTCGCCGAGCTGCTCGCGCAGCGTGCGGCCCTTGATCTCCTGCACGTGCCCCTCGGGCAGCTCGTTGAGCTGGAACGGCCCATAGGAGATGCGGATCAGCCGCGTCACCTCCAGCCCCAACGCGCCGAGAATGTTCTTCACCTCGCGGTTCTTGCCCTCGCGCAGGCCGATCGTCAGCCAGGCATTGCTGCCCTGCTCGCGGTCGAGCGAGGCCTCGACCGAGCCGTAGAACACGCCGTCGACGGCAATGCCGTCGCGCAAGGCGGTGAGCTTGCTCTCCTCGACCTTGCCGTGGACGCGCACGCGATAGCGCCGCAGCCAGCCGGTGGCCGGCAGTTCGAGCACTCGCGACAGCCCGCCGTCATTGGTCAGCAGCAGCAGCCCTTCGGTGTTGATGTCAAGGCGGCCGACGGTCATCAGCCGCGGCAGATCGGCCGGCAGCACGTCGAAGACGGTCTTGCGGCCTTCCGGATCGCGGTTGGTGGTGACCACGCCTGCCGGCTTGTGGAACAGGAACAGCCTTGTGCGCTCGATCGGCGGGATCTCCGTGCCGTCGAGATGGATGACGTCGTCGGGCATGACGTTGAAGGCCGGCGACGACAGCACCTTGCCGTTGACCTTGACGCGGCCGGCGGCGATCAGTTCCTCGGCGTCGCGGCGCGAGGCGATGCCGGCGCGCGCCAGCCGCTTGGCGATGCGCTCGCCGGCCTCCGGCGCTGCTTCTGAGGGCCGCGGGCGCGGCTTGAAGCCGCCTTCCGGCTTTCTCGCGGCGCTGTCGCGCGGCGCTCGATCGGCGAAATCCCGCTTCGGGCGCTGCGCGAAGTCGCCTCCGTCTTCGCGCTGCGGCCGGTCGGCCAAGTCGCGCTTGGGCCGATCGCCGAAATCCCGCTTGGGCCGATCGCCGAACTCGCGCTTGGGGCGATCGAAGCGCCGTTCGGCGCGTTCGCCTTCGGCGGCCATCGGCCGGTCGCCGCGCGGCGTGTAGGGCTTGCGGCCTTCGCGCTTGTCGAAGGGTTTGCCGTCGCGCGGCGGACCTTTGCGGAACGGTCGTTCGCCACGCTCTCCACCTTCGCCCCCGTCACGAGGCTTGTAGCTGCGTTTGAAATCGCGGCGCTCGCCTTCCGCGGCCGCTGGCCGATCGCCACGTGGCGTATAGGGCTTGCGGGCGCCATCGCGCTTTTCGAACGGCTTTCCCTCGGGGCGCGGCCCTTTGCGGAACGGTCGTTCTCCGCGTTCCGCGCCCTCGACGGCGCGCGGCTTGTAGCTGCGCTTGAAATCGCGCGCGGGGCGCTCGCCATCGGCGGCCATCGGCCTGTCGTCACGCTGCGTGTAAGGCTTGCGCGCGCCATCGCGCTTCTCGAAGGGCTTGCCCTGCGAACGCGCTCCCTGGCGGAACGGCTTGTCGCCGCGCGGCGTCGGTTTCGATCCGCCTTTGCCCGGCCCTTTGCGTGATGATTTCTTGTCGTCGTCCATATGGATCTTGCTCTTCTTGGACTGCCGCGGCGTACGCGCCCGGTCGGACGCGTTATGCAGGCAGTGTCATCTTGATTTGCGCATGCAGCAGCGCGGCAAAAACCGATTCCGGTTTTCAGGGTCACGCGCTAGATAACAGGATCACCGTCGGGTGGCGAGGAGTAATCGGAATGCAAAGCGCGTGAAGCGGCCGGATTTCATGGCTTTGGCGCTCAAGGAAGCCGAAGCGGCCGCAAGCCGGGGCGAAGTGCCGGTCGGCGCGGTGATCGCCAACGGCAACATTGTCGTGGCCAAGGCCGGCAACCGCACGCGCGAGCTGGCCGATCCGACTGCGCATGCCGAGATGCTGGCGATCCGCGAAGCCTGCCGGCAACTCGCCAGCGAGCGGCTTACCGGTCACGATCTCTATGTGACGCTCGAGCCCTGCGCCATGTGCGCCGGCGCCATTTCGTTCGCGAGACTCCGCCGGCTCTATTTCGGCGCGGCCGACGAGAAGGGCGGCGCGGTGGTCAACGGCGTGCGCTTCTTCGCCTCGCCCACCTGCCACCACGCGCCGGACGTCTATTCCGGCTTGGGCGAAAGCGAAGCGGCCCTCATCCTGAAGGAGTTCTTTCGCGAGAGGCGGAATGGCAGTGAATGGTGAATGGTTGACGCAAGCAGTGAGTAGCAAAGAAGCAGGTCGTGAGTAGTGAGCAACAGAGACCTATTCGCTATTCGCTATTCGCTATTCGCCACTTACAGCCCCAGCCAGTCGAACCAGCCGCCGCCCTTCTTGCCTTCCGCCTGCGCCTTGAGCCGGCGCTCCTTCTTGTACTCGTCCTCGCCGAGCTCGTTTTGCGGCGCGGTGTCGGCGGCCTGACGATAGGCAAGCGGCGGCTCGCTCAAATACTTGCGGACATTGGGATTGCCCTGCTTCTGCTCCGCGAGGCGGCGCTGGATCTCGGCGGTTCGGGTCGCGCTGGAATCGTCCGGCGACCAGCGCGGCGGATGGCTGGATGCAGAATCGGCCAAAGCCTTCTTCACCGCCACCGGGTCGGTCTGAACGTCCTCGACCGCTTCCGGCTGGTAGTTCGGGTCGTTCTGGTGGGCGGTCGCGTCGGCGCGAATGCGGGCGCGGCGCGCCTCGGGCGATTCGGGCCAGTCGGCGCTCGCCGTCTGGATGCTTTCCTGCGGTGGCGGCAGAGTTTCCTTCTGTCCCGGCGCGGGCTTCACCAGGTCCGGGCGCGGCTTATAGTCGATAGGATCGCGGCGCTTCGGCGTGATCGCGACGGCGCCCGAAACGTCGTCGGCGAGTTGCTCGGCGGCGGTCTTGTCGGTTCCGTAGGTCGGAGAGCCGACGCAGCCCGACATAGCCATGGCCGATGCCACAAGCGGCGCCAGCAGCGCGGCGCGCGCAAACGTTCTTTCGGTCATGCCAAAAAGTCCCACTTTAAAGCCTTTCGGTCGCCACCGGCCACAGGGGCGCGGTCCCCTTCTTCCCCGCGTTTGCGATGGAAATCCGGCGACAATTTGTCTGCCGGAGTGTCGCGTGTTTACCTCAACCGCTTGTCAAGGGCAACGCGCGGGCGAATTTGCGCCGCCCGGCGTGGCACTTTTGCACTTATTTGATGGGTGCAAATCGCTAGCCCAAAACCGCTGCACACTTTTGGGCGACATGCACCTACAAACGCCCGAGCGCCCTCAGTTCACGCAGCACGGCAGCATCGCGGGCCGAGACATCGCGAAATTCCGGATCCTGCCCGACATCGGCCGTGTAGCGCCAGGAGCGCGCGCATTTGACCAGACCGCGATCCTCGGCCTTCTCGACGACGACCGCGACGCCCTTGACGTCATCCAGCGTGAAAGCGCCTTGCGGCGCCTTGCCATGGCTGATGACCAGATCGCTGGTGATCGCCATCTCGGCCATGTCGACATCGGCGATGGCTGCTTCCAGCGCCGCATCGTCGATGGTGACCACCGGCACGGCTTCCAGCGAGGAGCCGATCAGTTTATCGGCGCGCGCGATCTCGAGCGCGCCGGTGACGACGCGGCGCACCTGCCGGACCTTGCGCCATTTCTCGGCCAGCGCCTCGTTCTTCCAGTTATCCGGAATGGCCGGGAACTGGTCGAGATGCACCGAGGCGGCTTCGGGGTGACGGTCGAGCCAGGCCTCTTCCATCGTGAAAGGCAGCATCGGTGCCAGCCACTTCACCAGGCATTCGAAGAGATGGCGCACGACCTGCACCGACGCCTTGCGGCGCAAGCTGGACGGCGCGTCGCAGTAGAGCGCGTCCTTGCGGATGTCGAAATAGAAGGCCGAAAGCTCCACCACCATGAAGTCGAGCAGCGCGCGGGTGATGCGCTTGAACTCGAAGGCGTCGTAGCCCTGGCGCACCGCCTCGTCGAGTTCGGACAGCCGGTGCAGCATCAGCCGCTCCAGCTCCGGCATCTTGTCCAGCGGCACGTCCTCGCCATCGTCATGGGCGAGCGTGCCCAGCATCCAGCGAATGGTGTTCCTCAGCTTGCGGTAGGCATCAATATTGGTCTGCAGCACGTTCTTGCCGAGCCGCTGGTCTTCCCAATAGTCGGTTGTCACCACCCAGAGCCGCAGGATATCGGCGCCGGACTGTTTTATCACGTCCTGCGGCACGACCGTGTTGCCGAGCGACTTCGACATCTTGCGGCCTTCCTCGTCCATGGTGAAGCCATGGGTGATGACCGTCTCGTAAGGCGCCCTGCCCCTCGTCCCGCAGCTTTCGAGCAGCGAGGAGTGGAACCAGCCGCGATGCTGGTCGGAGCCTTCGAGATAGACGTCGGCCGGCCATTTGAGGTCGGGCCGATCCTCAAGCGTGAAGACATGCGTCGAGCCGGAATCGAACCAGACGTCGAGGATGTCCGTCACCTGATGCCATTTCGAGGCGTCGTGGTTGCCGAGGAAGCGCTCCTTGGCGTCCGGCGCGAACCATGCGTCGGCGCCCTCCTGCTCGAAGGCGTCCATGATGCGCTGGTTGACCGCCTCGTCCTTCAGCACATTGCCGTCGGCATCGGCGAAGACGGCGATCGGCACGCCCCAGGCACGCTGGCGCGACAGCACCCAGTCGGGGCGCTCCTCGATCATGGCGCGGATGCGGTTCTGGCCAGCCGCCGGCACGAAGCGCGTGTCGTCGATCGCCTGCAGCGCGCGGCTGCGCAGCGTCGTGCCGTCGCCGAGGTCCTTGTCCATATAGACGAACCATTGCGGCGTGTTGCGGAAGATGACGGGCTTCTTCGAGCGCCAGGAATGCGGATAGCTGTGCTTCAGCCGGCCGCGCGCGAACAGCGCGGTGCGCTTGATCAGCTCCTCGATCACCGCCTGGTTGGCATTGCCCTTCTTGCCGTTGTCGTCGATGACGCGCGCGGGGCCGCCCTCGCGGTCCGCGCCGAAGCCCGGCGCGTCCTTGGTGAAGAAACCGGCATCGTCGACCGGGAACGGGATCGAGGTGTCAACGCCGCGCTTGATGAGTTCGGCCACCGCATCCGTCCAGGCATCGAAGTCCTCGCGGCCGTGGCTGGGCGCGGTGTGCACGAAGCCGGTGCCGGCATCGTCGGTGACATGCTCGCCGGCAATCATCGGCACGGGGAACTCGTAGCCGCCGCCCAGTCCTCTGAAAGGATGCGAAAGCGTAAGACTTGCAAGCTGTTCAGGGGAGACGTTGTGAAGCCGGTTCAAGGTGACCTTGGCTTTGGAAGCGGCGTCCTCCGCCAGCGCGTCGGCGAAGATCAGCTTCTCGCCGGGCTGCGGCCCGAAGCTGTTCTCGGCCGCGGTCACTTCGTAGAGGCCATAGGCGACGCGCGGCGAAAAGCTGACAGCGCGATTGCCGGGCAGCGTCCAGGGCGTCGTCGTCCAGATGACGACATGCGCCTCCAGCAGGTCGAGTGCCGTCCCATTCAGCGCCGGCGCGGCATCGGCGGCGTCGACCGGCCGGGCAAGGCTCGCCACCGGGAACTTCGCCCAGATCGTGTCGCTCTCATAGTCCTGGTATTCGACCTCGGCCTCGGCGAGCGCGGTGCGCTCGACCACGCTCCACATCACCGGCTTCGAGCCGCGATAGAGCTGGCCGGACATGGCGAATTTCAAAAGCTCGCCGGCGATCCGCGCCTCGGCGTGATAGGCCATGGTCGTATAGGGATTGTCGAAATCGCCGATGACGCCGAGCCGCTGGAACTCGTCGCCCTGCACCTTGATCCAGTGGGCGGCGAAGTCGCGGCATTCCCTTCGGAACTCGTTGACCGGCACCTCGTCCTTGTTCTTGCCCTTGGCCCGGTACTGCTCCTCGATCTTCCACTCGATCGGCAAGCCATGGCAGTCCCAGCCAGGCACGTAGTTGGCGTCGTAGCCGCGCATCTGGAAGGAGCGGTTGATGACGTCCTTCAGGATCTTGTTGAGGGCGTGGCCGATATGGATGTTGCCGTTGGCGTAGGGCGGACCGTCATGCAGCACGAATTTCTCGCGGCCGGCGGCTTCATCGCGCAGCTTGCGGTAAAGCTCCATGTCCTGCCAGCGCTTGACCAGGCCGGGCTCCTTCTCGGGCAGGCCGGCGCGCATCGGGAAATTGGTCTGCGGCAGGTAAAGCGTTTTGGAATAGTCGATGGTTTCAGCAGTATCGGTCACGGGGGTGTCGGTCATTGGTCTGCCATGTGCATTGCCCGTTGGCAAAATAGCTCGGGCGTTGAACTATCATGATCTGGAAAAAGCGCGAGGGGGCCGCGCGCAAAAGTCCCGGCGGCTCCGGCGGCGCTTAGGCCGCCCGGAACACCGGGCCCGTAATTCGTATCGCGATCGCAAAAAGGCGCGAAAAGCTCGTCATGGCGTGGCTTTTAGCGGATGCCGCGGCAGGAATAAAGCGCGGATTTCAAGCCAAAGCGCCGGTATTTTGACTTACATCGAGAAATTGAAACGGTAGGTGGTCGACACGCCAACGGTCCACTGATCGCGGTCGCCGCGCTCCTTGACCAGGCTGGAATCGGCCGCCGGCCCCATCAGGCGGGAATATTCGGTGAAGACGCTGGCCGTCATCGGCTCGGTCACTTTCCAGGTGATCGCGCCGCCGAGCCCGGTCGACTTCAGCCCGCCGCCCGGATGGTATTCGCTGAGGCCCGAGGCCGCAGCTTCCGTGGCGTTGACGCCGTAATAGGCGTCGAAATAGCCGGCCGAGGCGAAGGAGACACGGGGGCCGCCGGATATGCGGACGGTCGGGGTGACGTCGTAGAAGGCGTCGGCCGCGATGTCGGCGACGAAGCCGTTATGGGCGCGGATGCCGTGTCTGAGCTCCGCCCGGGCCCGCACCCAATCCAGCGGATAGAATTCGAAGAAGCCGCCGACCTCGCCGCCCCAGCGCACCGGATCAAGGCCTTGCAATTCGTCCTTGCTGGAACGCGAGAACAGGAACTTGCCGGTCAAGCCGGCGCGCACGCTGCCGTCGTCGATCAGCGCCAGCGAGATGTTGTCGTTGCGCGAGGTGAAACGCGCCTCCGGCCCTGCCTTGCCGAGCGAGATGATGGGCTGGGCGCTCAGCATATATTTCTTGCCGCCCTCGAAATTCGGGGCAACGAGACCGGTGGCGCCGAGCGTCAGGTACCAGTCGCCGGAAATCCAGCTCCCCTCGCCGGCCTGGGCAGAGGTGACGGCCATCAGGCCAGAGGCGAGAACCAGCGGAATCGTCCCGACAATACGCATCGCCAACCCTTACGCGAAACAGGCCGGCAGGAACACCGGGCAGCGCAGAAGGCATGGCGTCAGTGCGGTAAATTTTGACTTAAGATCCGTAACAGAGACGGCGCGGACCGCCAGCATGGAAATCGGCCGCCCGGCTCAGCTGCCGCGCGGCGCGTGAGACATGTCCAGCAGCTTGGCCACGGCCTTCGAGCCCTTCCCCGCGACGCGTGCCGATCCGTCGTCACCCACCTCAACGGTGGCGCCGCTGGAGAAGCT
>NZ_RZSF01000282.1:0-8838 GCF_004023325.1 Mesorhizobium sp. M1A.F.Ca.ET.072.01.1.1
GAGTATTGCTCGCGGCGTCAGGCGACGAGATCGGGCACCGGCCCGACATAGCGCGACTGCGGCCGGATCAGGCGTCCGGTCGCCTGCTGCTCGCGCGCATGCGCAATCCAGCCGGCGACGCGGCCGGCGGCAAAGACGTTGGAGAACGCCTCCTTCGGGAAGCCCGCGGCTTCGAGCAGGAGCGCGGTATAGAATTCGACATTGGTCTGGATCGAGCGTTGCGGCTTGGCGACCCTGAGCACGTCGAGTGCCGCCTGTTCCACCGTCTCGGCGAAGGCCAGCCGGCTGCCGGTCTCATAACGTGTGCCCAGCCGCCGCACGACGGCTTTCAGCACGTCGGCACGTGGGTCGCGCACGCGGTAGATGCGATGGCCGAAGCCCATGATGCGCTCGCCGCGCGCGATCTCGTTTCGCAGCCAGGCGGCCGCGTCGCCGCTCGCCTCGATCGCGTCGAGCATCTCGATCACCGGCCCCGGCGCGCCGCCATGCAGCGGGCCTTTGAGCGCGCCGAGCCCGGCCAGGATCGCCGAGGTCAAGCCCGCCTGCGTCGACGCCACCACCCGCGTTGCGAAGGTCGAGGCATTGAGCCCATGGTCGCAGACTGTCACCAGATACGTATCGAGCGCCTTGGCAAGGGCCGGCGACGGCGTGCCGGAGAGCATTCGCAGCATGTCGTTGGCATGATCGGCGCGTGCGTCCGGAGTCAGAGGCTTCTCGCCGCGTCCGAGCCGCAGCAGGGCCGGAGTTAGCACCGCCGGCGCCGCGATCAGCCGGAGCGCGTCGGCGAGCGACTCGCCGTCGGGCAGAAGGGCGATGCCGGCGCGCATACCGCTGTAGACGTCGAGCGCTGGAAGTTCAGCGAGCATCGGCTGCAGCCGTTCGAAAATCTCGACACGCGCATTGCCGATCGCCTTCTCCAGCTCGTCGTCGCCGGGAAGCTCGTCAAAGAACCCGTCGAACAAGAGGCGGACCACCTGGCCGTAGCGCCAGTGCCCGGCGAGTTCCGTCAACGAATGGCCTCGGATGGTGAGATGGCCGCCCGCGCCGTCGACATCGGAAAGCACCGTCTCCGCCGCCACAACATCTTCGAGCCCGTTTGCCATGACTGTCTCCTTGACCCTTTTTGCACTGCAGTTAATGCTCTACAATCAACGCATCAATCTTGATCAACTGAATCAATATGAGGCGGAACGGACATGTCCGAATGGCTGACGCGGGAGGAAGCGCTGGCGCGGCTCAAGGTCCGGCCGCAGACGCTTTACGCCTATGTCAGCCGCGGCCGCATCGGCATGCGTCCCGACGGGACCGACCCGCGCCGCAGCCAGTATCGCGCCGACGACATAGACGCGCTCGCCACCCGCCGGGAGCGCGGGCGCAGCCCCCAGGCGATCGCCGAAAGCGCCATCGCCTGGGGCGAGCCGGCGATCACCACCGCCATCTCGACCGTGCTGCACGGCCGCCTCGTTTATCGCGGCAAGGATGCCGTTGCGCTTGCCGCGACAGCGACGCTGGAGGAGGCAGCAAGCCTGCTTTGGGCATCCGGCGCCGCGATATCCTTCGCATCGCTGACGCCTTCGATCGTTCGCGAGAGCGGCACCCCGACGGCCTTTGCAAGATTGTCGGCGCTTGCCGCGGCTGGCCGGCCTTCGCTCGGCCGCAGGCCGGGCATGCTGCAGCAGGATGGCGCCAGCGCCACCAGCGTGCTCGCGACGTCACTCGGTGCAAGCCCGGGGGCGGAGCCGGTGCATGAAAGGCTGGCGCGCGGCTGGTCGGTCGACGCTGCCGGTGCCGATCTCATCCGCAAGGCGCTGGTGCTTTTGGCCGATCACGAGCTCAACGCCTCGACCTTCGCCGCACGCGTCGCCGCTTCGACCGGCGCGCCGATCGTGGCCTGCCTGCTTGCCGGGCTCGCTGCCCTTACCGGCCCGCGTCATGGCGGCGCCGGCGCCGCGGCCATCGCGCTGGTCGAGGATGCCGAGCGGCTCGGGCCGGACGAGACGATCGCGCGCTGGCTGGCCCACGACCGGCCGCTGCCCGGCTTCGGCCATCAGCTTTACCCCGAAGGCGATCCGCGCGCCGAGGCTCTGCTGCCCGACCTCGATATCGCTGACGGTCTGCTGCATCTGCGCGACGCCGTCCTTGCCGCGACAGGCATGCGCCCGAATGTCGACTTCGCGCTGGCCGCGCTGACGCGCAGCCTCAATCTCCCCGCCGACGCGCCCTTTCGCCTGTTCGCGCTCGGTCGCAGCATCGGCTGGACGGCGCATGCCATCGAGCAGGTGACGAGCAACAGGCCGATCAGGCCGCGAGCCCGCTATGACGGCCCTGCAGGAACACCTGACGGCTAGCCATCACGACATGGTGTCGAGCTTGCGCTGCATGGCGGCGATCTGCGCCTTCAATTCCTGCAGGTCGTCGGATTTCTCGTCCTTCTTCGACGGCTCGGCGGGCGCCGCGGAATTGGGGCCGGCTGACGGGAACGGCGTGAACATGCGCATCGCGTTCTGGAACATCTCGACGTTGCGCCGCGTCTGTTCCTCCAGCGCCTTCATCGGCGTCTTCATCATGTCAATCGGCGTCTTGCCGAAGGCGCCCTTCAGCTGCTCGCGGAAACGCTCCTGCTCCTTGGAGAAGGCGATCATCGACTGTTCGAGGAAGCTCGGCACGATCATCTGCATCTGGTCGCCGTAGAAGGAGATCAGCTGGCGCAGGAACGGGATCGGCAGCATGTTCTGCCCGTCCTTGTTCTCCAGCTCGAAGATGATCTGGGTCAGCACCGGATGCGTGATGTCGTCGCCGGTCTTGGCGTCCTGCACGGTGAATTCTTCGCCCTTCTTGACCATCTCGGCCAGATCTTCGAGCGTGACATAGGTGCTGGTGCCGGTGTTGTAGAGCCGGCGGTTGGCGTATTTCTTGATGACGATCGGGTCGTCTTTTGCGGCCATCCGTATCCTCCCCAGGATACCGGCGCGTTCACAGTAAGCGGCCGGTAACGATTGCGCCATTTGTCGAGGATATGCGCAAAAGCGTCACAATTCCAAGCGGTTTGTGCAGTGCGGCATCAATTAATGCCGAAAGGGCGGGCCAAATTGTGCTGCAGCGCGATGGCCACGCCGTCACGACAAGCGCTCGACTTGCTTGCCGCGCATGGCGGCCATGCCGATTTCCGGTTTGACTCAGGTGCTTGAACGGGCAAGAAAGTCTCCAAGGATAGCCTAACGACACCTCGAAGCCTGGAGAAGAAAATGTCCGCTTCCAATTCAATCGTCGTCGCCAGCGCAGCCCGCACAGCAGTCGGCTCCTTCAACGGCAGTTTCGCCGCCACGCCCGCGCACGAGCTCGGCGCGGTCGTCATCAAGGAATTGCTCGCGCGGGCCAAGGTCGACCCGGCGGAGGTGGACGAAGTCATCCTGGGTCAGGTGCTGACCGCCGCTCAGGGCCAGAACCCGGCCCGCCAGGCTTCCATCAATGCCGGTCTGCCCAAGGAGACGACTGCTTGGGGCCTCAACCAGGTTTGCGGCTCGGGCTTGAGGGCCATTGCGCTCGGCATGCAGCAGATCGCCACCGGCGACGCCAAGGTGATCGTCGCCGGCGGCCAGGAATCGATGTCGCTGTCGCCGCACGCCCAGCACCTGCGCGCCGGCGTCAAGATGGGCGACTACAAGATGATCGATACCATGATCAAGGACGGCCTATGGGATGCCTTCAACGGCTACCATATGGGCAACACCGCCGAGAACGTCGCTCGTCAGTTCCAGATCACCCGCGAAGTCCAGGACGAGTTCGCGCTGGCCTCGCAGAACAAGGCCGAGGCGGCGCAGAAGGCCGGTAAGTTCAAGGACGAGATCGTCGCCGTCACCATCAAGGGCAAGAAGGGCGACACCATCGTCGACCAGGACGAATACATCCGCCACGGCGCTACGCTGGATGCCATGACCAAGCTGAAGCCGGCCTTCGACAAGGACGGCACCGTCACCGCCGCCAATGCTTCGGGCATCAATGACGGCGCCGCCGGCGCGCTGCTGATGACCGAGGCCGAGGCTGCCAGGCGCGGCATCACCCCACTGGTCCGCATCGCCTCCTGGGCGACCGCCGGCGTCGATCCGGCGATCATGGGCACCGGCCCGATCCCGGCCTCGAAGCGGGCGCTGGAGAAGGCCGGCTGGTCGGCCAAGGACCTCGATCTCGTCGAGGCCAACGAGGCCTTCGCCGCGCAGGCCTGCGCCGTCAACAAGGGCATGGGCTGGGATCCCTCGATCGTCAACGTCAATGGCGGCGCCATCGCCATCGGCCATCCGATCGGCGCCTCGGGCGCCCGCGTGTTCAACACGCTGGTCTACGAGATGCGCCGCCGCGGCGCAAAGAAAGGCCTCGCGACGCTTTGCATCGGCGGCGGCATGGGCGTTGCGATGTGTGTGGAAGCCTTGAACTGAGCGAACGGCGAACTGAGCGAATAGCGAATGGGGAGTAGCCTATAGGGGGAAATGGTGTTGCGCGACGGGTTATCGGATTCCTACTCGCTATTCGCCGCTCCCTACTCGCTCTTCCGACCAAAGGGAGGAAATGCATGAGCAAGGTAGCAATCGTCACGGGCGGATCGCGCGGCATCGGTGCGGCGATATCGGTGGCCCTGAAGAATGCCGGCTATTCGGTCGCCGCGAACTATGCCGGCAATGACGAGGCGGCCCAGAAATTCAACGCCGAGACCGGCATCCCCGTCTACAAATGGTCGGTCGCCGATTATGACGCTTGCGCCGCCGGCATCGCCCAAGTCGAGGCCGATCTCGGTCCGGTCTCGGTGCTGGTCAACAATGCCGGCATCACCCGCGACACCATGTTCCACAAGATGACCCGCGAGCAGTGGAAGGAGGTCATCGACACCAACCTTTCCGGCGTCTTCAACATGACGCATCCGCTATGGAACGGCATGCGCGATAGGAAGTTCGGCCGCGTCATCACCATCTCCTCGATCAACGGCCAGAAAGGCCAGATGGGCCAGGTCAATTATTCGGCCTCGAAAGCCGGCGATATCGGCTTCACCAAGGCGCTTGCCCAGGAAGGCGCCCGCGCCGGCATCACCGTCAACGTTGTTTGCCCCGGCTACATCGCCACCGACATGGTCATGGCCGTGCCGGAAAAAGTGCGGGAATCGATCATCGCTCAGATCCCGGTCGGCCGTCTCGGCGAGCCGGAGGAGATTGCGCGCTGCGTCGTCTTCCTCGCCTCGGAAGACGCAGGCTTCATCACCGGCTCGACGATAAGCGCCAATGGCGGCCAGTATTTCGCCTGAGATCTTACTGGCCTGAACTCTTCTGACACCGATGGCAGGCGGCCCGCCGCAAACGGGCCGCCTGTTTTTGTCTGCGCAGCGGCGGCACCGGGTGGGCATGCCTCAATTTGGCACGCAAAAGTTAACGGCCTCCCCGCGCCCTGTGGGAAACCCGGTTCACAAGCTGTGGATTTTCGGTGCACAAGCTTTGGACAACACCATATCTAGGGGTGAACAAAACAGGAAGTTTTGCAGATCGCTGATTCGTCGCCGATTCGTTCCGGCTTTGGCCGAAAAGTTAACACGCCACGCCGCAAATAGCCCGAAAAAGATTAACGCCGGTTAGGAAAGATCAACCATTTCATAATGTTGGCGGCCGCGCTCGAGTCCGTCGCGGTCGCTCTCCCGCAAAGGTTAACGACGCTCCAGAACCAGCGCGAGCTAAGCACGAAACGGGCCAGTTCACAGATTCAGCATGTGGTGAGACTCATGGTCAAAAAATCCACATATAGCCGTGAACAAAACCTGAATCAGAGCGAGTCAGTGATTCGTCGCCGATTCGTTCCAGACTCGTTCCAACGGTTAATCGGCCGCGGATTTTGACCTTGCCTGTCGTCGCGCCATCTCTTGATGGGAACATTCCGCTTTCGCTTCGCGTCTGAAATCCCTATGTGTGCCCTGTCACACGCGGCGGCACCGCCGCGTCCCCGACAACAAGCGGCAGAAAGCCTCATTTCCGAGCCGATGAATATCCAGCCGAAACCCTCCCAGCCGCTGATCCTTTCCGGCCGCGACGTGACGGCCGTGCTCGGCCCCACCAACACCGGCAAGACCCATCTCGCCATCGAGCGCATGGTGGCGCACGACACCGGCATCATCGGTCTGCCGCTGAGGCTCCTTGCCCGCGAGGTCTATACGCGCGTCTGCGAGAAGGTCGGCGCCAGCAAGGTGGCGCTGGTCACCGGCGAAGAGAAGATCGTGCCGGCGAGCGCGAGATATTCCGTCTGCACCGTGGAGGCGATGCCGCGAGAGACCGATGCCGCCTTCGTCGCCATCGACGAGGTGCAGCTCGCCGGCGACCTCGAACGCGGCCACATCTTCACCGACCGCATCCTGCATCTGCGCGGCCGCCAGGAGACGCTGCTTCTGGGCGCCGCCACCATGCACGGCATCCTGCAACGCCTGCTGAAGGGCGTCTCGGTGGTGACGCGGCCGCGGCTGTCGCATCTTGCCTACGCCGGCTCGAAGAAGCTCACCCGCCTGCCGCGGCGCACGGCGATCGTCGCCTTCTCCGCCGACGAGGTCTATGCCATCGCCGAATTGATCCGCCGCCAGCAGGGCGGTGCTGCCGTCGTTCTCGGCGCACTCAGTCCCCGCACCCGCAATGCCCAGGTGGAGATCTTCCAGTCGGGCGACGTCGACTATCTGGTCGCCACCGATGCCATCGGCATGGGCCTGAACCTCGACCTCGAGCACGTCGCCTTCGCCCAGAACCGCAAGTTCGACGGCTACCAATACCGCAACCTGACCGCCGCCGAGCTAGGCCAGATCGCGGGGCGTGCCGGCCGACACCTGCGCGACGGCACCTTCGGCGTTACCGGCCAGGTCGATCCGTTCGACGAGGATCTGGTCAAGAAGATCGAGGCGCACGATTTCGACCCGGTGAAGGTGCTGCAGTGGCGCACCGCCGATTTCGATTTTGCCAGCCTCGATGCCCTGAAACGCTCGATCGAGACCAACGCGCCGGTCGAAGGGCTGACCCGGGCACTGCCGGCGGTCGACGCTCAGGCGCTGGAACATTTGTCGCGCGACGCCGACATCAGGACGCTTGCCACCGGCAGGGAGCGCGTGGCGCTGCTGTGGGAAGCCTGCGCGCTGCCGGACTACCGCAAGATCGCGCCCGCCCAGCATGCCGACCTCATCGCCTCGATCTACATGGACCTTGCACGCCATGGCCATGTCGATGAGAGTTACATGGCCGAACAGGTGCGGCGGGCCGACACCACGGATGGTGATATCGACACGCTGTCGCACCGGATCGCCCAGATCCGCACCTGGACCTTCGTCTCCAACCGACCGGGCTGGCTGGCCGATCAGCTACACTGGCAGGAAAAGACGCGCGAAATCGAAGACAGATTGTCGGATGCGCTGCATGAGCGGTTGACGAAACGCTTCGTAGACCGCAGGACTTCCGTCCTCATGCGGCGCCTTAGAGAAAATACCATGCCTGAAGCTGAAATCAGCCCAACCGGAACCGTGCTCGTCGAGGGCCATCACGTCGGCGAGCTGCAGGGATTCCGCTTCACCGCCGACCAGAGCGCCGGCGGCGAGGACGCCAAGGCGGTGCGCACCGCTGCCCAGAAGGCGCTCGCGACTGAGTTCGAGGCGCGCGCCGAGCGCTTCGCCGCCTGCGCCAATGGCGATCTGGCATTGGGCTCGGACGGTGTCCTGCGCTGGATCGGCGCGCCGATCGGCACCCTGGTTGCCGGCGACGAGGCTTTGAAGCCGCGCCTTGTGCTGCTTGCCGACGAGCAGCTCACCGGCCCTGCCCGCGACAAGGTCGCGGCGCGCGCCGAGCGTTTCGTCAATTTCCAGATCGAGTCGCTCTTGAAGCCGCTGGTCGATTTGAAGAACGCCGAGCAGCTCACCGGCATCGCGCGCGGCATCGCTTTCCAGCTCGTCGAGCATTTCGGCCTCATCAATCGCCGCGACATCGCCGAGGAAATGAAGTCGCTCGACCAGGAAGGCCGGGCGGCCCTGCGGCGCCTTGGCGTGCGCTTCGGTGCCTACCACGTCTTCGTGCCGGCGCTGATCAAGCCGGCGCCGGCCGGGCTGGTGACGCTGCTCTGGGCGCTTAAGAGCGACGGCAAGGACAAGCCAGGCTTCGGCGACGTGGTGCATGCGCTGGCATCGGGCCGCACCTCGGTGGTCATCGATCCTGCTTTCGACAAGACGTTCTACAAGCTCGCCGGCTATCGCAATCTCGGCCGCCGCGCCGTGCGCGTCGATATCCTCGAGCGGCTGGCCGATCTCATCCGACCCGCGACCAACTGGAAGCCCGGCCTCGGCCAGCGACCGGACGGCGCCTATGACGGCCACGCCTTCATGGTGACGCCGCCGATGATGTCAATCCTCGGCGCCACCGCCGACGACATGGAAGAGATCCTCAAAGGCCTTGGCTATCGCGCCGAACCGAAGCCGGCGGCGGAGGTGAAGGCCAAGCTCGACGCGCTGGACAATGCCGCCCGCGAGGCCGCGGCTGCGAAGCTTGCGGCGGAAGAGGCTGCGCGTGCTGCACAGGCGGCAGAGGCGCACGCCGTGGCAACAGACACGGTTGCAGAGACAACGATCGAGGGATCCGAGCCGGCTGCCGCTGTAGTTCCTGCCGAAGCCATCGCGGAAGCCGCGACGGAGCCTGACGCGAAAGATCCGGCGGAAGCGTCGGCTGTGGTCGCGGAAGAGACTCCGCCTGTGGAGACCGCTGCAGCGGTCGACGCTGCAGCAGTGCTTGGGTCGGCTGAAAGCGCCGACGCTTCCACCTCGATGGGGGAGGTTGCGGCGGGAAGCGA